>NZ_JBNVZS010000004.1:0-254644 GCF_052527395.1 Legionella pelazae | reverse complement strand
TCATTCAAATACTAAGGTGGTAACAATTAGTGGGTGGGATGGTTCATTACATTAGAGCCATATTTAATAAAAATAGTAACCTGAAAAAGCTGACTGAACAAAGAAATTTATAATAGGGTGTTATAAGGGTAAAGAGTCTCGAAAAAGATCGTTTTACGAGATTGCCTTGATTTTATTCGGTATTGTTAATCTTATATAAATTAGAAAGTCTTAGATTTTAAGTTTATAGCGCTTTAGAAAAATAGACCATTATTAATCATTCTATTTTACAACAATGCAGTTTTCGATCCTAGCAGAGATTTCCTGTAATAGAGCCTAATTTGATAATTTGTTAAAAAATTTGTGCAATAATTATAAATATTGATGCATTTTGATCAAATTATATGGTTGATAAGATTTGGGTTTATTTTGGCACAGGCATTTGCTATGCAGATAACGTGGATGTGCAAGCGCTTACCAATACCACGGTAAAAAAGGGCTTAGTTGTAGCCGGCTACTTCAATAACGTCCATTTAGAATACGTTAGCAAAGACACTCAACGTAATCGGGAAGGTGTTTGGGTTTATTTTGGTACAGGCATCTGTTATGCAGGTAATGTGGATGTGCAAGCGCTTACCGGTCCCACGGTAAAAAACGGCTTAGTTGTAGCCGGCTACTTCAATAACGTCCATTTAGAATACATTAGCAAAGCCGCACAGCAAAAACGGGAAGGCGTTTGGGTTCATTTTGGCACAGGCATTCGCTATAAAGGTAACGTGGATGTGCAAGCGCTTACCAATACCACGGTAAAAAACGGCTTAGTGGCAACGGGTTACTGTAATAACGTCCATTTAGAATACATTAGCAAAGCCGCCCAACGTAATCGAGAAGGTGTTTGGGTTCATTTTGGCACAGACATTCGCTATGCGGGTGCTGTAGATGTGCAAGCGCTTACCAATACTACGGTAAAAAAGGGCTTAGTAGTGGCCGGCTACTTTAATAACGAGCATTTAGAATACCTTACCAAATCTGCCCAACAAAGTCGGGAAGGTGTTTGGGTTCACTTTGGCACAGACATTCGCTATGCGGGTGCTGTAGATGTGCAGACGCTTACCAATACCATTGTAAAGAAAGGCATGGTGGTAAGCGGCGAATTAGATAACCAGAAGTTAGAATACATTAGCAGAACCGCCCTACGTAGTCGGAAAGGTGTTTGGGTTTATTTTGGTACAGGTATTCGCTATGAAGGTAACGTGGATATGCAAGCACTTACCGATACCACGGTAAAAAACGGCTTAGTGGCAACGGGTTACTTCAATAACATCCATTTAGAATACATTAGCAAAGCCGCCCAACGTAATCGAGAAGGTGTTTGGGTTTACTTTGGCACAGGCATTCGCTATGCAGGTAACGTGGATGTGCAAGCACTTACCAGTACCACGGTAAAAGACGGCTTAGTGGCAACGGGTTACTTCAATAACATCCATTTAGAATACATTAGCAAAGCCACCCAGCAAAAACGGGAAGGCGTTTGGGTTTATTTTGGCACAGGCATTCGCTATGCGGGTGCTGTAGATGTGCAGACGCTTACCAATACCACGGTAAAAAACGGCTTAGTGGCAACGGGTTACTGCAATAACATCCATTTAGAATACATTAGCAAAGCCGCCCAAAAAAGTCGGGAAGGTGTTTGGGTTTATTTTGGCACAAGTATTCGCTATGCGGGTGCTGTAGATGTGCAGACGCTTACCAATACCACGGTAAAAAACGGCTTAGTGGCAACGGGTTACTGCAATAACATCCATTTAGAATATATAAGCAAAGCCGCCCAACAAAAACGGGAAGGCGTTTGGGTCTATTTTGGCACAGGCAACCGTTATGCAGGTAACGTGGATGTGCAAGCACTTACCAATACCACGGTAGAAAACGGCTTAGTGGCAACGGGTTACTGCAATAACGTCCATTTAGAATACATTAGCAAAACCACGCTGCAAGGAAGACGAGCTAGAAATTCACTAACGGATGACCTAAAAAATCCTGAACTAGAGTCAAAAGAAACTCTTGATTTCTCTGAGGTGGAAAATGATAGTTATCATACCGACCTTTCATCTACTTGGGTAGAGGAAGGCCATTTAAATGAAGAGGGAGAATTGTTGACCGAGCTTGAACGCTTATCGGATTCTATAGATCCAGAGAGCAGCTATCATAACATAGATAATAATGTAGAGCCTATAATTACAGTATCTGAGGAAGGCGATTTAAATGAAGGAGAGAAATTGCTGACCCCCGACCTTGAACTCTTACCTGATTCTTTATTAGAAGAGTTAAAGTCATTAATAGATCAAGAGGAGTCAGATGCCTCGAAAGGGCCTAATTTTGAATACACTTTTTTTAGCTCTAATACAGAAAAAATGATGGGTAAAAGAAAGATTAATGATAGCAATAATTATTATGAGGAAGGAATAGCTAAAAATCCAAATAGTTCTTCGAGCTTTTTTGATAGGAATCAAGATTCAGAATCTAATTTAGCAAAAAAGATGAAAAATTCGGAAAAAAATAAAGGTAAATTCGGTTTAAAGTAATAATGTAGCTAAATATGTAAGGGGTAGTTTGTAAAAGGAATAAATTCGCTAAACTTAAGGGAATAAAGCTTCTATCCATGATAAGGAAAATAGGTATCAAATGACTTTTTCGAGATACTCTCATGATTTCAGATGATTCTGATTTTCCCAATTAATAATCCATTGCGATAAAGATTGATTAAATTGAGCTGCATTGGCTATAGCTATTACTTCGTTTGCTTGAGTTGGAAAGTCTGGGAGTTTACCGAATGTAATAATGGTTTCTTTAGGCAATTGAAGACATTCAAAAATTATATCTGTTATCTAGCTCTAGCTTAGACTTCTTTCTTTTATTTTGATTTCTATATTCCTTTGTAATTCGCCTAAAAGTTAAATATATATAAATAGGTATAATATTGTTGGAGAGAGAAAATTGGGGAAATAATTTTGTAATATATCTTAAAAGATAACTGATCTTAGAACGGAATTTAGGTATAACCTTTTTACACCAATGAAAGTAATATCTTTTGCTATAATTGTGATTACCCAGATGGAATAAGGAAATCATTATGAGCACCTGTGACGTATGTGGTAATAGTTATCAGCATGCTTTTGAAATTCATAAGCAAGGAAAAGTTTATACTTTTGATTGTTTTGAATGTGCCATTCATAAACTTGCTCCGCACTGTAAGCACTGTGATTGTCAAATTATTGGCCATGGAATTGCTGTTGAGAATGATTATTTTTGTTGCGCACACTGTGCTCGAGAGGCAGGCTTTGAGGGTGCCAAAGATAACGTTCAAGCTTAGTATTCTTTTTTCAATGAAACTATTGAATGTTTAATTTTTGGTATTCAATACAATTTTACACAGTGAAGCTTTAGTCCTAATCTAGCAGACTTATATTAAAATTTAAGTAGATATTTAAGCCTCAAATTATGTCATTGTTTAATATGAATAAATTTACTGTTAGTGTTATTATATCCTAGCGCAAGTTCCTAAGCGCTAGGCCAGCTAGCTCCTCTTTTCTTAAAAAATTCTCTCATATAAATGTATTAATATAGCTTGTTTCACATAGTAGCTTTTAGAACGATGAGTTTGTTCCGCCAGTTCAGACAACCGTTGTTCAAGTTTTTCAGGTAAACGTACGGCTAACATGAGGCCTCTCGACCGTGTAATTGTAAAACAAGTATATCAAGTATTACAAACAATGCAGATTAGCATAAAATCTATGGTGTAATTCTTTATAAGAAAATATTGAAAAGGGTCTTTTTTTGAGAGTTCTTAAAGTTAATGGTTTACTACCATTAATCTAGGCTGTAAAGAGTTATGTAATGGATTTCATCGAATCAATAATGCTACAAGCTAAAAAGCTTCTTTCTCCTATACCGTTAAAATCTTACATGCTTTTTAAGGCTAAGAAAATGTTAAGTTCAATCTACTATAATAGGATAAATAACTATTGCTTTAAATTCTTATGTTAGAAAAGTATTTACTACCTACAGAAGGGGAATATATCGTTTCCTATATTAGCCTAAAGCATACTATGCATGCCTTGCTCGCAATTAGCAAAAAAGTTGAAAATCAGTATGTTTTAGTAAATAGTATTGGTTTAATGCAGGTTAATCAAAATATAAGTAATCGTGAACATGTTGAACGTGATGTTCAAGCTATTCATGAGTTAATTAATCCAGGACGTGATGAAACTGCTGTTTACGCCAAACATTATAGAATTACGAATAACCAAGCCAAAGGTTTATTAGATTTCATTCAGAAACAACGAGGGCGTCGCTTTTCTTTCAGTGAATTTTCGCGTAATTGTCATAATTTTGTTATTGCAACTTTATCTTTTCTTGGAATACATGATGAGAATTTAATAAATTGTATTCTACCACCACGAGATAGTAGTACACTTACTACATTAACGCGACAGTCGGTACCACGCCCGTTGTTGCAAGATGCAAATTACACCTTTTATGGCGAAAATAAAGAAACAGCTAACAAAGATTCACCTAATAATTTAACTACTTGGGCCTGGCCCGAAAATATAGAGATTATTGATAAAATAGAATATAAACCCAATCTCTCCTATTTTAAAATTATTGAAAAACCCCTAATATAGAAACTAACGATTCAGAAGAGAAAATTAGACTAAAAAAAGCGATTCATTTACTGCGTGATTATCAAAACGGAAGTTTGCTCGCTCATCCAGGGCGAACCTATCGCGAAGTCGTTCAAAAATTTCTTGACTCATTTGATCTAGGACAAAAGAATGTAAATGATTTAATGATTGGTTTGCGGCAAGCAATTGTTAACCATCATATAAAACATGGTGAATCTGCTTTTGCCAGAGGAAGTTTAAACCAAAGATTATTATTTATTGATTTTGTATTAAATACAGAGCGTCAGCCTGACATTAAGCCCTATGAATTTATTAAACCAGCAATCAATCAAGATGCTGAATCATTATTATACGAGATAGTCCATCGCGATATAGATCCCTTTTATTCAGACACAATTGATGAACAACGTAGGATAAAATTTAATGAAGCAATTACAGAAAGTGGTGGTATTTTAGAGTACAGTAAAAAATTATATCAGCAAAATAAGCTGCCAATAGCTGACTTTCTGGAAGTGTTAAGCGCATGCAAAGAAGAAAATATTCCTTTATATAATTCGTTAGAGCTAGAAGAGAGAGTTATTAAGTTAATTAATAATAAAATATGGAATAAAGGAGGTGGCGTTTTTTGGAAATCCTTACCAGAAGGTATAGGACAAATGCGTGAATTGAGTCATTTTGGTCTTAATAAACTAATAGAAATCGCAGAGGAACGAGAAAAAAGCATTAAATTTTCATTTCTTGAAAATACCGGTTTAAGATCAAATATAACGAGTGAATTTTATGTCTTACTTACTTCTCTAAAAAATTCTACACCAGTGCAAGCTACTCTTGCAATCACAGCTTTTTGTGAGAAATGGAATCTACCAAATTCCCCACCAGAGCAAAAATTAGAAAGTACTATCTACTAGATTAATTAATAATTTTGGCTCCGTTGTAAGAACGGATAGTGGTTATAATTTACTCTTCTCCCATCACATGATGGACTATCCAGATGCGTTCAGCAAAACCCATCTTATTTAATGGCGCCATTTTCACGGTGAAGTGATCCTGCAATATGTGCCCTGGTATTGTAAATATAGGATTAGCTATTCAGATTTAGAAGAAATGATGGAAGAACGAGGTCTTAAGCTGGATCGTACTACTGTCTATCGCTGGGTTTAGCATCTTAAAAGTGACTTGAATGGCATAAGAAGCGCTATTTTAGAGGTTGGCACTTGGATGAAAGCTACATCAAGATAAAAGGCAAATGGAAATACATGTATTGTGCAGTTGATGGACGGGGTGATATGGCTCTGTTTCAAAAACTTGAATTCTATAAAAATCAAAAAAATATTCTTCACTTGGGTATTAAAAAGCTTAAATTAGATGAATTAATTTTCCACCCAAATAGCCAAAACTATCAGATTTCAACTTCAAGAATCTACTTTCCAAAACTAAAAATTTTTTTGCAACGCAGCCAGAAGAAGTGTTTCATTATTCAATTAACCTAAATAGCTTAGATTATCAGCAGCTGTTAGAGCATCCTAGGCCATGCAAAAACAACTTTGCTTATCGGAAGTGTGTATTTTGTAGCCTCAAGTAAAGCGCTTACCGCCTAGTTTATTAAAAATAAAGTCAATTACACATTTAACCCGCGCAGAAATATGTCCAGGATGTAACAAGTACACTGGCTGCCATTCATTAAAATTGAGATGTTCAAGGAGAGGAGTAAGTTTGCCTTGTGTAATATCTTCTCTTACCATGAATGCAGAAAGACGTGCAATGCCTCCACCTGACAGCACCATTTTAGCAATGCTTTCACCATTATCTGCGCTAAATGAATTTTTAGCATACCATTCCAAAGCTACATTTTTGTTTTTAAATGGCCAACGATTTAATTCAGGATGACCATAAAAATTAAGGCAAATATGTTTTTCAAGATCAGAGAAATCTCTAGGGATACCATGCTGTTTTAAGTAGTTTGGTGACGCGACTAATATCATTTTACTTTCTGCAAGTTTGCGCATTTTTAAAGATGAATCTGATAATTTCCCAATTCGAATTGCGATATCACAACGTTCTGCAAGCAAATCAACCACGGCATCTGTACTTAATAAAATGATTTCAATAGTTGGATTTAAAAATGTAAACTCAGATAGAATAGGAATTAGTTGATGTAAAGCAAAAGGTATCGAACAGGTAATGCGAACTTTACCTTTTGGTTGAGAAGTAAGTGATGTCTCAGCTTCTTTAATGTCTGCGAGAATACGAACCACTTTATGATAGAAACGCTCACCTTCTTCCGTTAAAGCAACTTTGCGTGTAGTACGATGCATTAATCTTACACCTAATCTTGTTTCTAATCTCAAGATGAGTTTGCTGATTGAAGAAGGATCCATTTGTAAACGGCGTGCAGCCTCAGAAAAATTTCCACTGTCTACTACATGAGAAAAAATTTCCATCTCGCTAATACGATTATTATTTAATTCTTTCATTTATGAAAATGTATCATAAAACATATGACTATTGGGATATTGATTCATTGAATAAACATAGCATAATAGAAGTCCAATATCTACATTAAAAGGCTATGTGAAAATGAAGTATTTTATAGGCATCTTTATGTTATTTTTGTCTAACTTACCCGCTCAAGCCTTAACCATCAATAAACTGAATAAGGCAGAAGATAATATACTCCATACCACCGTATTTCATAATAAAGATCATAAGACATTAGAGTTCTTGGTGACCTTTGGTGTTGGCTACGGCGATGGAAATAATTGCCAAATAGTAAAACAAAGAGTTTTTAAAGCAATTCATCCTGATGGCTTTGAAGCACATAATTATGGTCGATATTTAGCGAAAGAATATGGCTCTGAATTGTTTACATGTGTGCATGAAAACCTTCATGTTATGGGTAGCCAATATCCTGATGAAAACATGACTTACTCTTTAACTAATAATGGAGAGTACTATACAAGTGCCACCCCTAACAAAACAGATGTTTATCCAAAATAAATAGAGGTTATATGAAATATCTTACTTTAAACAATATAAAAATACCGGCAATAGGTTTTGGTACTTTTCAGGTTTCAGGACAGGATGCCTCTCTACTAACTGCATATGCATTAGAAAATGGTTATAGACATATCGATACTGCGCAGATTTACAAAAACGAAGAACAGGTAGGTGACGGTATTTTATCTTCAGGAATCCCAAGAGAAGACATATTTTTAACGACTAAAATTTGGGTCGACTGCTTTAAAGCGGATGCATTAATTCAGTCAGTTCAAGACAGTTTAGAAAAATTAAAAACTGATTATGTTGATTTGATTTTATTGCATTGGCCCAATGAGAAGATTCCACTAGATGAAACAATACTAGGTTTAAATGAAGTTTATCAAAAAAGATTTGCCAACTATATTGGTGTCAGTAATTTTACGATAAAGCAAATGGAAGCAGCAAGTAGACTTAGCCAGATTCCAATTTCATTTAATCAGATTGAATATCATCCTTACCTTACTCAAGACAACCTTGTTAAACGAGCAAAAGAGCTAAAAATAAATATCATGGCACATTCTTCGATTGGACACGAAGCATTACTTAAAAATGCTATCCTCCAAACTTTAGCAGAAAAATATAAAAAAGATGTTGTGCAAATTATATTGCGCTGGTTGTATGAACTTAATATTCCATCATTAACTAAATCAAGTAAGAAAGATCGAATTCTATCCAACGCAAGTATTTTCGATTTTCAACTTTCAGAGAAAGATATGAATCTAATTAAATCCTTAAGTTCAACTGCTAAACGTTTTATCAATCCCGAAGGCTTGTCTCCTGTATGGGATTAAAAAATTGAATTTTTTCCAATTAACTAAAAGGATAACTATGAAAATTGATTTAAAAGGTAAAAAAGCGCTCATAACAGGATCAACAAAGGGCATTGGGCTTGCTATTGCTAAAAACTTAGCAGAAGCTGGTGCGAAAGTTTACTTAAATGGCAGATCGGAAGAAGGCTTAGAAAAGGCTAAGGAACAGATCCTTACTGATTTTCCAAAAGCGGACATTGTTGCTATAGCAGCTGATCTTCAAGATCAAGAAGGGGCTGAAATTATTTTTAAACAGATTCTTGATATTGATATCTTAATTAATAATCTTGGAATTTTTGAGCCTACGCCTTTTTTTGAAATTACAGATTCAATCTGGTTAAAGTTTTTCAATGTTAACTTCATGAGCGCAGTTAGAATGACTAGACACTTTACGCCAGATATGGTACAGAAAAAATGGGGCCGGGTGATTTTTATATCAAGTGAATCTGCCATTCAAATACCGGTTGAAATGATCCACTATGGAATGACTAAAACTGCACTTCTTGCTCTTTCGCGTGGGCTGGCCGAAACAGTAGCGGGTACTGGTGTAACGGTAAATACGGTTATGCCAGGTCCTACAAAGACAGAAGGTGTTGAATTATTTGTTCGGCAGTTAGCTGTTGATCCTCAAAAAAATTTTGAGGAACTAGAAAAAGAATTTTTTACTCATTTTCGACCAAACTCACTGATTAGACGATTTGTAACACCTAAAGAGGTAGCAAATCTTGTAACCTACATTGCTTCTCCTGAAGCATCAGGAACGACAGGCTCAACCTTGAGAGTTGACGGTGGACTAGCTCAATCACTTCTTTAAATGTACCTGCCTCAGAGTCAAGTGAATAACTCGAGAAATTTTCTGATGAAGATAATGTCGCTATATTATGGCAGATGAACTTTTCTTCTTGGAGGTTGGAGGAATATAAAGATTTATTTAACTAACTTAATTCTCAAATCCAATTGATCCTAATTTAGAAAGCATATTGTCACTCTATTAAGCTTAGTTAAACAAATCTAGTTTTTTCTTTTAATAATAGAGTAGAAGACTAAAGTATATTGGTATAGTTAGCTGGCAGGTTAAAAATTTGTTGTATAAAATTTAAACCTCATGCGTCTACTATGATGTTAGGGCTTGTAAAGGGGTAGCCTCACAAGTTATAGGAAGATTACCAAGCTATCACACCACCATCAATTGATGAGTCTGGCAATACAATTGATTTTTATCTGTCCTATCGCCGTAATGCCAAAGCGGCGAAACGATTTTTGAAAAACTCATTAAAAATAACCCCACCTGCGATATTTCTATTATTAATACCGAAAAAATCTAGCCTATAATCAGGCAATTAGAGAGTTGAAACAGAAGGGAAGTCTATCTAAGCGAGTCGAACACCACCAAATTAAATATCGTAACAACCGATTCATCACTTTTCCATGTTAATTTAGTAAAATAGGTAAGATTAAATCATTTAAACAATTGATATAATTTATATTTAGATAAGCTAAAAACTAAACATTAACAGAGCTGACAATACGCTGAATCCAAAAATAGACGTGTTTTTGATAATTTATAATTAAATAGGGTCTCGAAAACGTCCTTTTTGATGATTTCTAGGCTTCCTACTAATGCAAGGAAGGTAAACATATTTGGGATAATGTTGATAAATATTAATGCCACTGGTTTATGTTTAACTTAGATTATCATAATAGCTAAATTAATAATCTTTTCTTGATGCATTAAACAGATGTTAACTAGATTAGAACAACTATCTCTTAAGGAAAAATAGATCTACTAATTATTGCGTAGTCCCTTGTCTATACTCATAGAAGAAGCTTTTAAAAGGTGGATTAATGCAGCCAGCCTCCTCACTCATTCCAAATATAATTCATGCTGTGTGGTTAGGCAAGCCACCTTCAGCCGACGTTTTAAATAATGTTCGTGATTGGAAGATAACAAACTCAACTTTTGATGTAAAACTCTGGATTGATTCAAGTACTTACACAGAGGAAGAAAAATTAAAAGAGCTTCCTAAACTGCTTGAATGGGCTAAAGAAAATAAAGTTATTATCTGCGATATTTCATTACCGAAAGAAGCCAGTAAGGACAATATAGTAGGTGAGCAAGAGCTTTACTCAGAAATGCCTGGCAAACAATTCTTTGAGGATGAATTAAGTGGCGAATATCGTAATCTAGCTGCTGCCTCCGATATTTTAAGAGCAGAAATTTTATACAAACAGGGAGGGATCTATATCGATGCCAAAGACATGCTTCCAAATGCGCCTATACCTCAAAATTTTAATTTAAAATTTGGCTTTGCTTTTCATGATTGTGGGCAAAATAGACTAAATAATGACTTAATAGCAAGTATTCCTAAAGGCACTATTATCTCAGAATATCGTCAGCTAATAATCGATAATTATAAAAAATTATATCAGAATAATCGATTGTTAGATGCTCATCGAAATAATAGTCTGAGGAGTCCTCATCTTTTATCAGGAGGAGATACTAGATACCTTACCACTTTACAAACTTCTGGACCTGGTGCACTAAGCAATATGATAGAGCAGCTGATGCGTTTTCTAGTATTAATTCCTGAAGCTAATAGTCCTATTTATGATTCGGATGAGTCGTCCTTGTTTATGCCAAATGAGATATTTAATATTCCCAATCATGGTAGCGATGTCAGTTGGAATGATTTGACCATTTCTTATGAAAAAATTAAACCTTACCTATTTAATTATTTTTGTGAATACTGGTCCTTTAAGATTGCTGAAGAGATAGGAGCGTTAGATAAAAGTATTTCCAATTCCAACAGTGGATTGAGCTTTGTAACTAATTATTTCAAAAAAATAAATCCTGAGTTATATGACGCCAGAAAAATACTAGTAGATATAAAAAATAATTTGGATAATTTACCCCGCTCTTTATCACCTAATGACTTTTTTCAGACATGTGTTAGTAGCCTTGATAAGAAAGCCCTGAAGGTTTTTGAAGATATTCAGCCAGATTTTTGGACTAGATTCCAATATTCCTTCGCAAAATTTAGTTCAAGGTTTTCTCTTTGTGAGAAAGAAATTACCGATAAAGATTTCCAACAAGCTCTTCTTCACGTTAGTGCGAAGGGGGCTGACTTCAGTTGGAAGGATTTTATCGCTTTATTTGTAGGGCTTCGAGAAGCTCCTGAAGACATCAGCCATCTAAGCGAGTTAATTCAGGAAATAAGCAGTAAAAATCTTCCTTCATTTCGACACATATAAACAAGCCTGCCTTATTAACTACTATAGAAGTTGAAATTTCAGTATATCGTTTTGAATTAAGTGTATATAGAGGTAGATCAATTTGTTATATTAGTATATTGAAAAGGGTCGTTTTGCAGGACTAAACATAACTACCACCTGTGTAAACTTGGTAAATCATAGTTAGCCTCTTTATCCTGTTCCAAATTCGGTTGCACGAAAGAAAACAGGTGTATTTTTAGTTTTTTGGTAAGCAACTAAACGGTGAATTTTCTGCCACAACTTATTTTTCAGTGAAATGGAAAACGGCATGCACCTAACGTTTAAAACACGCTTGTAGCTCTTTAGGATTTAGATGAGAGAAAGCTCGGCGAAAGGGATCATGACCTGGTATACCATAAGGTAATAATAAAAACTGCTTTAGCCAAATTTCCCTCTCTCGACCAAATGTTTCTAAATATCTTGCAAATAAATTCGGCTCGGTATGTGTTCATCATTAAGCTTCCCATGATAAATAAGTCTTCTATTTTATCATGACTGCACTTTGTTTGGTTTTTGAACATAAAAGGCCTTTCTTAATTCAATAACATAAGCTAGAAAAGGTTTGTAACTATAACTGCAATTTTTAATAGGCGCTTGCCCTGCTGGGCACCAGATCTTCAAATATTAATGTTTAATAATTCCTTAAGTCAAATAGTATAAAATGTATACATGCTAATTTAAGTTTACTAAAAATGTTTAATTTTCGTCTTAATTATAAAGCTAGAGCTCAAGAAAATAAAAATAGTAAACTCCAACAGGAATTCCCAAGAGCTAATTTCTTCACTGGTTCTACTTCTTGCAGTTTATTATATTTAGATGCCTTACATAAGGCTGGTGAAGAGAGATTATTATTGCCTACTCAAGAATTGTTTTCCAAAAAGGGTTTTGCTGTATACGGAGGAGAATTAGGTAACACATTTTCAAAAAAATCAATTAATAGACGTGCTATATCAGGCTGTGACGTTGAACGCGCTGGAAATGCACTCAATTGGGCTAAAAGCATGGCAGAAAAACGTTGGACAGTAGAAGATGCCCAGAAGAAATTAGCTGATTTAAAACGAAAAAATGATAACTGGGCCCAGCTAGAAAGCTCTGGTAAACAAATTCTTAAAGAGATGAAAGATATAATTCGAATATGTAAGCTACAAGCGCAAAATACTAAGTTGCAACTTGAGAATTATGAACACGTTAATAAGTAATTAATAGATGACCCATTTCCCATTGTTTATGCCTATCACATAAAAGACGGTAAAGCGAAATATCAGAGTAGTGATATTTCTGGTGAAATGACGGTTACAGATGGTTGTACGTATGATGAATTAGAGGCTATATTTGTTCCAGCGGACAAGATTGAGTTAGTTAAATCTTTATTACCTAAAGGCAAAGACAAAGTAAGAGACATAAGCGTCTTAGAAGATATTCTAGACTCTAAATTAGAGTCAACGGCATCGCTTAGCATATACACATAAAAGTTTAAGGCTACCTCTTATTAAAATCAACTAGTACTATTTTTGACAGGCTTTAGCCCATAAAATATTAACATCGATATTAAAGAGGTAATTAAAAGTGTCATGGCCATAGGTAATTGGCTTTCATCATGAAAAAGAGCAATTGCACTACTTGATAATGCGCCGCCTAAAATTTGTAGAAAACCAAAAATTGCCCCAGCCGTGCCAGCTATTTTAGGGAATGGGGTTAAAGCGCCTGCTGATGAGTTAGGGAAAACAAGACTTGAACCAAGCATAAAGATAACAATGGGCGTAATAATAACCCAAGTATTAATGTATCCCAGCAGATAAAATAATAACATTAATAAGCCAGCGCTAAACTGACATAAAAAACCGAGCCTTATCATAGCATCAATACCAAATATTTTAACGTAGTTGGCATTAATAACACCGCCTAATGCAAAACCAAACCCAGAAAAAATATATAGCCAGCCAAACTGTACTGGAGATAGGCCTACTTTTTCTTGTAGTACTATGGGAGTAGCGGTTAAACAAGCTAGAATCCCAGCATAGGTCAACAAAGGGATCAACGAAAACTTTAAGAAAACAGGGGATTTTAATAAGTAAGTTAAGTTATTAATAACATTAGCTGCCTTTAAATTATCTTTATGATGATGCTGGCCGGTTTCTGAAAGCTTATAAGAAAAACAAAGAATCATAAAGCTATATAGGCTAAGAAAGACAAAATTATAACGCCAACCTAAAAACTGCTCTATATAACCTCCAAGAACAGGAGCTGTCGATAAAATAAAAACACTTGATATTGCCAAATATGAGTTATATACAGCTAGTTTTTCCTTTTCAAATAGGTCTCTCAATATTGGACGGGTTAACGATGTTCCCGCGCCAGCCCCAAGTCCTTGCAGAAATCTACCCATCAATAAGAAATAGATATTTGCTGATAACCAACAAAACATACTTCCAACAAAAACGATAGATAAGCCGGTAATTAAAGGTATTCTTCTGCCTATAGCATCTGATAAAGGCCCATAAATCAGCTGTGATAAGCTAAATCCTGCCATGTAAACTGCTACAGTCATTTGAATCCAACTGGTGCTTACATTAAGCTTTATCGCCATACTGGGCAATGAGGGTAAATATAAATCAGAAGTAACTTGACCTAATGAAGAAACCAAAAGAACGATTGTTAGTATTTGAAAGCTCTGGATATTTTTCATAAGATAATTTAACTACCCTTTTTTTGAATAGTCAATTTATCAGTAAAAGCTTTAATTGATAAATATTTGCCGTAACCTAAATGTGTTGCAATATCCACTCATCCACGCTCTTCGCTAACACCTGCCGCGAGCAATGCATCATGTTGTAAGTCGATTGTTTCGAGCTATCCACTTTAAACCCTTTGGTCGTATGAAGGGTCGATTATAGCCCTATTTCAACAGATCTTAACTCTGCATTTTTATCGTTATAATTTTCAATCAAGGTATTTAATTCTTTAATTATGGATTTAAAATTTATTTCAATTGACTTTTGTTCCTTAAAAAAAGTATTGGATTGCCAATAATAACTAGGCACTTGTGCCAGACTAACCGCACTAGCCAGACATAGTACAAAAGCAATAGTTAAGCAATTTATAAGGCTATCAACAGGTAGCCCGAAATCTTCAAGGGTTTTTTCATCATTGCGATAATATAGTAAAGGAGAAAACGCAATCAGGGCAGAAAATAAAGGCACACAACGAGTATAAAAAAGTGGTGACTGGTGAATTGAATTTCCTAAATCAAAGCTAAAAGGCAATTGGGTTTTCGCCTCATTAACAAGCTTATCTCGTTGCTGTATAAACCAATTTAAATCAAATGGTTGTTGTATAAATTCATCCGGCTTATTAAATTGCTGTAAGAGACAAATTAATAGATTTGCCCGAAATAAAAGGGAGGCCTCTTTTTTGTCAAGCTCTGTTAATGTAGTTCCTTTTAAACAAGTTGCAGGATTATAATATTGTCGATAAATTATATTTCCAAGGCTATTTTGTTCATCTAAATTTAACTCAACGTCATCAAGTAGTTTTTTTAGAGCAGAATAAAATAGTGATTGTTCTCCTGGCTCTCCTAAATTAAACCCAAATTCAAGTTCAACGATATTTTTTATAAAAAACTTTTGCATTTGATTTAACATAAGGGTACTCGAAAAAACAAAAGGATTATTTTATCAAAAATAATTCATTTCTTATTTATTTTAAGATAAATACGTTCTATATACTCTTTTATAAAAAGAAAAAGGTGTGTCATCTTTATAATTTTAAATTTTATTGCTATTTTGAACCTGGTCTTGTGAATTTAATAAAATTGCTGAGAAAAGGTCGCTAACCTTAGAAGAAAGCATAATTTCATTTATTTTTTTTAGTTCCATCATTAAGCTAACCGCAAGATGCTTATCTATAAAATCTTGATGCGGCTTATATATGTCAACAAAATTAGTTAGAATTTTAAGTTGCTGATCGGGTAAATTATATAACCCTATATTCTCATAAGTTGCTTTAACGAAGTGAAATAATATCTTTTTCTTGATAGATTCAGTTGGCTTTTCGGGGTGACTAAGGGCTTCTTGCACTTTTGCAAAAACACTTTCTAATTGATTTAATTTACGGTAACTAAGAACAATTTCCCCATATAAGCTGAATTTCTCTGATTGATTCATTTTTTTGTGCATAGAATAGATTGCCAGAGCTTCCTCATAGGCTCTAACTGCAAAATAGAAGTTACCCTCTTGAAAGAGTTCATTGCCAACTCCTGTAAAAACATTTACTAATAATTGTAATTGACTTCTTGCTTCTTGCTGCTCAAATTGAGTTAATTTTTCTATATGCTCGACTACTGAATCTCGCATAGCAAGAAGTTCGCCCAAGGAATCTTCGGTTGCATTAGAGTTCATAGCTTCTATAACAGCATAATAGGCAGTTCGTGCTAAAATCTCATTTAGCCTTTCTGATAGATATTGCCTTTCTTCTTCATTACTGGCTTGAGAAATAGCTGTCTGATAATATCCTTTGGCTTCATAAACGGCTTGCCTAAAATAACGTTTTCTTTGTTGATAATGCTCAATTAATTCTTGCTCATGGTGTTTAATAGCTCGATTAACATTGTAGTTATAATTCGAGAAATTCAGAGACGTTATTTTTCTATTATAAATAATTATTCCTTCAACGAGAATGTTAATGCGCTCGAATGCACCTCGAATACCGTGGCCTAAAGTATAATTGGGTTCAATCTGACCATCGCCTAAGACGACTAAATTAGGTAAATCCTGTTCTTGATAAGTAAAGCAATTTAAGCGTTTGGGGTTAACGGCAAAAACACAAAAATTAGGCTTAGGATGACCATTTTTTGAATTCAACTGCTCAAATTGAATAGCTTGTTGATGAGTAACAATTTTTAATACGGTAGTTAGCCAAGCTTCTTTTTGACTAAGCGGAAGATTATCTGGACACTCAACATAAATACACGACTTACCCTCTTTAAACGGTGTGTTATAGCAGTAAGGAAATGCAAATTCAGTCCAACCAAATTGACGTAATTTCTCTATTGCCCTTGTATACTCTAAAGGTGTTCTTTTAAACAATAACGTATTTTGTGGGTATCTTGTATTATCTGCTAAAGAAGCTGTATTTTGATCTAACTTTAGATAAGCTATTAGATGATTTTTAATCACCACATCTTTGGAAACAGGCGTCACTTCAAAAGGTTTGGCAATACCTTTAGACTCTTTTATTCTATTTATCTCGGAAACTAACGCGCGTTTAGTGCCTGTGCAGTCAAATACGTAATCACAAGCAATGAATTCTTCTATTAACTCATCGTCTTTATTTTTATAAGCAACGACAACACCGTTCATCGTTTCCGCAAAACGAACAAATTGTTTTTTCTCAATTGAAATATTCTGCGAAAGTGAATATTGGTATAAACTTTTCTCAATATTTCTAATATGAACAGACTTTGCAGGCGGAAGAGTAGCTTTAAGACCTTGTTCTGCTAAGTTAAATAATCCAGAATCAATAGCGCCAGGCCTGCCATAATTGCCTGCTCGTGGATCAAAAACTCGAATATCTTGTACTCCTTTTCGTCTTAGTTTACTTGCTAAATATAGTCCACTCGGTGCTGCCCCAAAAATTACTACATGAGTCATATAGAGGTAAATTAAGAAAAGGAAAAATAATTTTATTTGAAAAAACTTAAGGAAATATTAATAATCAATCAAATTGACTCGATATTAACCATTTAAAATGGCACTAGTAAATTGCATACTAGAAGGTTGGAAGATCTAATTTATGCATGAACGTCGTTTGAGTAAATTCATATAGACAAATATACAATTTGATCAACGGTTCAATTATACAATCGTAATTTTTTGCAAATGATTTCTATCGTTTGGCCTAATCTGCTATTTAGCTTTTTTTGCCAAACACCATGGAATGGCAACAAAAACAATAAGCCCGATAATTAAAAATGCTTCAAAGAAAGCCACGTTTCCAATAGGAATTTGTGTTGGTGGAACAAAGCCAATTAGCATGGCTAATATACAACACATTATCCCTGTTAAAGAAATTACCCACATCATCACATTACCGCCGGGAACCTTATAAACGCGAGGAAGATCAGGTTGGCTATAGCGTAATTTTATAGCAGCAGCAAACATAAAAATATAAACTAATAAAGCCATTTGGGCACATAAGTCACTAAGTAACCAATAGGCAGCATTAATAGAATCAAATAAGATAAATACACTTGTTAGTAAAGTAAAAATAATGCCTTGAATAATTAAAATAGGCGTAGGTGAGCCATATTCATTAACTTGGGCAAATAAGGGTGGTAATGAGCCATCGCGGGCCGCAATTAAAAGTCCTTTGGTTGGGCCGATAATCCAGGCAGAAACCCCGCTTAAACCCCCAAGGATTATTAATAGGGCGATGATAAAGGTCATCCATGTCATATTATAATGGCTAAAGAAAATAGCGAACGCATCAATTAAACCAGAAACGACGCTAAGCTTAGCATTAGGAACAACAACAACAATAGCAAGCGAGCTTAAAACAAGTGTTAAGAATATAATACAAATTGAATAAAGAATGGCTCTAGGGTAGTCTCGTTGTGGGTTTTTAACTTCTTCTGCATGTACTGCAGACATTTCAACACCAATTAAACCAAATAAAACAGCTGCAAAGAGAGATAAATTACCTAAACTACTAAAGTCTGGTAACCATGAACTAGACCAATTAACCGCACTAGGTCGACCTTGAACTAACCAAATTATACCTAGCCCAATAATAAGAAGCATAGGCAATATTGTACCAAAAATGGCACCTATGGTACTTATCCAGCTTGATAAACGCATCCCAAAGCAATTTAAAAGTGTAAATAACCAAAACAGCCCTATTGTGGTAATTAATAAATACACTTTATTGTTAGCAAGTTCAGGTGCAAAAAGATAAGAAAAAGTGGCAGCAATAAATGCTAAAATAGTTGGGTACCAAACCACATTATAAATCCATTGTAACCAAATTGTGATAAACCCGGCACGCTGTCCAAACGCTTCTCGTACCCAAACATAAATACCGCCTGTTCTAGGGTAAGCCGTTGCTAACTCTGCTGCAACTAGAGCAACAGGAATAAAGAAAGTTATTGCTGCAACGATATAGTAAGTAATTAAAGGTAAACCTAGTTTTGCACTCATTGGTAGTGTACGGAGGCTATCAACAGCAATAACATTAATCATGACTAATGAAAAAACAGAGAGTACTTTTTTGGAAGGGTACATGCAAAATCCTTGGGTACAGCTAATATTAATCGGTTTTTACATAAATAATTTACAAGCCTTCTTTCAAAAGACTACTGCAGCACCAGTTTCTAAGTAGGGCAGTATGCGACCGCATGTATTTTAGATACAGTGGCTCTATGTCCTAATGCCAATTGCAGCAGGGGATTTGAAGAACGCCTATTATTTATTCTTGGTTAATAGCTACAAGCTAAGGATTCTACTTAGCTTATAGCTACGCAGGCGCAACTTTAATACAGATTAAACAAACAGTACAGTAATTAACTTAAATTACGGAGTACATATTGTAATATTCCACCATGACGATAATATTCAAGCTCATTAGCTGTATCAATACGGCATAGTACGGGCACTGCTTCTTCTTGGCCATTTTGTCGCTTAATTAACATAGTTAATTGCGCACCAGGTTGCAAAGTATCATTAACTTCAATACTAATGCGTTCTGTACCGTTTAATTCTAATGTTTTTCTAGTCGTTCCTTCTAAAAATTGCAATGGTAGAACGCCCATCCCAATAAGATTTGAACGATGAATTCGTTCAAAGCTTTCAGTAATCACCGCTTTAACGCCTAAGAGATTAGTTCCTTTTGCTGCCCAGTCACGAGAAGAACCCGTACCATATTCTTTCCCAGCAATAATCACTAACTGCTGATTTTCTGCCTGATATAACATGGCAGCATCATAAATGGTTAGTTTACTGTCTGAGGGGATATGACAGGTAAATCCCCCTTCAACACCGGGAACCATTTCATTGCGAATACGAATATTGGCAAACGTTCCACGCATCATAACTTCATGGTTACCTCGTCTTGAACCATAAGAATTAAAATCAGCTTCTTCTACCCCTTTTGACTTTAAATACAAACCAGCAGGCGAATTGGCTTTAATAGATCCTGCCGGAGAAATGTGATCTGTGGTAATCGAATCACCTAATAATGCTAGAATAAAAGCGTCTTTTATAGGCTTGATAGGCTGTGGTTCTGGCGATAGATTTTCAAAAAAGGGAGGATGCTGAATATAGGTAGAGTTTGCATCCCATTCATAAGTGATACCACTGTTTACTTTAATTGCTTGCCACTGTTCGTCACCTTGAAATACCTCAGCATATTCTTTTCTAAACATTTTCCCAGTGACTTTGGCAACCTCAGCAGCAACTTCTTGATTCGTAGGCCAAATATCTTTTAAGAAAAGATCATTACCTGCACTATCTTGACCAATAGGTTCTTTACTTAAATCCTTGGTGGTTGTACCACATAATGCATAAACAACCACTAACGGGGGTGAGGCTAACCAATTAGCACGAACTTGAGGATGAACCCGCCCCTCAAAATTTCGGTTACCCGATAAGACGGAGCTGACTACTAAATCGTGGTTATTAATAGTCTCTGCAATAGGTTCATTTAATGGCCCTGAATTACCAATACAGGTTGTACAACCGTACCCAACTAAGTTAAATCCTAATTCATCAAGGTAAGTCTGAAGTCCAGCCTGCTTCAGATAATCAGTCACTACTTTGGAGCCTGGTGCTAAGGATGATTTAACCCAAGGCTTACGCTTTAAACCTTTCTCAACAGCTTTTTTAGCAATAAGCCCTGCTGCCATCATGACACTAGGATTGGATGTATTAGTACAGCTGGTAATGGCAGCGATAACTACATGACCATGCTGTAGTGAATAGTCAGTACTTTTAACAGGAAACTTAGAATCTTTTTCGTTTTCTTTACCTGCTTCTTGTAAAAAGTGGTTAAATTCCTGTGGCAAAGTCATTAAATTAACTTTATCTTGAGGACGTTTTGGCCCTGCCAATGAAGGCTCAACTGTTGCTAAGTCAAGCTGTAATGTATCTGTAAAAATAGGATCTTCTGTTTGCTCGCTATACCACATACCCTGTTCTTTACAATAAGCTTCAACAAGCGTAATTGTATCTTCATCTCGCCCGCTTAATTTAAGATAGTTTAATGTTTCTTGATCAACGGGGAAAAACCCACACGTTGCGCCATATTCTGGCGCCATATTAGAAATGGTTGCTCGATCAGCAAGCGGCAGAGCTGCTAAGCCTGGGCCATAAAATTCAACAAACTTGCCAACAACACCTTTTTTACGCAACATTTGAGTTACAGTTAAAACTAAGTCAGTGGCCGTAATCCCTTCTTTTAATTTACCCACTAATTTAAAGCCAATGACTTCTGGAATTAACATAGAAACAGGTTGGCCCAACATGGCTGCTTCAGCCTCAATTCCGCCCACACCCCAGCCCAGAACACCTAAGCCATTAATCATGGTAGTATGAGAATCGGTACCTACTAAAGTATCAGGATAAGCATAAAGCCGCCCATTATCTTCACTGCTCCAAACAGCTTTACCTAAATATTCTAAGTTAACCTGATGACAGATTCCGGTACCGGGCGGTACAACTTGAAAATTGGCAAAAGACTGCTGGCCCCAACGTAGAAATTCATAGCGTTCTTTATTACGTTTAATTTCAATTTCCGTATTAACTTTTAATGCATCTTTACTTGCATAGCGATCAACCATGACTGAGTGGTCAATCACTAAATCAACAGGAGATAAAGGTGATATCTTTGTAGCATCTCCACCCATTTTTTGAAGTGCAGAACGCATTGCAGCTAAGTCAACTACAGCTGGTACACCTGTGAAATCTTGCATTAATACACGAGCAGGACGATAAGCAATTTCATGTTGAGACGTTTTAGTATTGATCCAATGAGCGAGTGCTTTGATATCATCAGGAGTAACAGTACTACTATCTTCAAAACGTAATAAATTTTCTAATAAAACTTTAAGTGAATAGGGTAGGCGGCTTATACCAGGAAAATGGTTTTCTTCAGCTTTTTTCAGACTAAAGTAATAGTAAGTTTTATCATTAACTTGTAATTGAGATTGTGTTGATAGGCTATCATGACCTACTTTCATACATCTGCTCCTGAATTAAAAAAGCTAATAATAGCTGAAAACTAATAAATTTTCATGTATGAAATATGACTGTTTTCAAGGTATAAGCTAAGCTCAATGGCTAATGAACCATTATCATATTGTCTTCCCTCATATCTGGATTGATATTTTCCAACTCAGACTGAGAGAGATCGGTATGGATTGCAGCTTTAAAGAGCTCTACCTCAGCTTTAAATGTTTTAATTTGCTTAGGCAATGTTTCAACTGCTAAATAAAACAAACTAGGCAGAAGGACCGTAATAGCAAGACCTAAGCCAATCAAGCTAAGGACAGGAAAACCTGCACCTAAAACTATACCGCTTAGGACAAGTATGCTTAAACTAAGAATAGTGCCGGTAACGGCAAGATTATTTTCTTGATTATTTATATAAGGGTCGGCTTGCTTATGAAAATTATTATCTAAAGGGATCAAGTGATAATCAAATGAGGTATAGTATTTGATTAGATATTTAAAAGCATTCTTATTGTCAAAAAGACATGACTCAAGCGTTTTGGCAAAATTTAAATAAGAACGGATTAATTTATCTCGTTTATTTAAGTCAGTAGCTGCGTGAATTTCCCTTAAAAAAGCGGTTCTTTTTTGTTTAACTAATTGAATTAATAGAAAAGAATTTTCTGATCGTTTAAGTTCTTCAATTTCACTTATGATTGTTTGAATTTTACTATCTGGAAAATGAACACTAATGGGCTTTTTTGAATCTATTTTTGTAAAAAAATTAAATCTAGGCATATATGATTCCTGTTCAATTACAAATTGAAGAAAATTGCCAGTGAGGCAACCATTCTGTTTGTTCGTAATGATTACAAACCAAATAAAATTTATTACATCGCTTATTAAAAGTTATTGATAATAAATTAATTAATTTAGTTATAAGAAATAGCGCTATTGTCTTAATTTAATCACGTCCATTAGACTAGCATTAGCAATTAAAAATTAAACTGGTTTTACATTTAAGAAATAAATTTTAACTTCTAGAATAAAAGAAGGTTTTAATTTTTGAAAAGAAAAGTTACTGCTATATTTTAGCTACTTTTTACTAACTAAATTAGTACAAAAAATAACGATTCAGTAACTTTTCTAATTTAGAATCATGTACTGGTTAAAGCTAACTTAAAAACATCGCGTAACGCAGACAAGCCGATTCCATCGGTTAATAAAACAGCGTTTATTGCAGCCACCAAAATATGGGCCTGTATTTATCCAACGATAGCCAGGGCCATACCAACCAGGGCCAGGACCATACCAACGAACTCTAGGTGGACCATACCAACGAACTCTAGGTGGACCATACCAGCCATGACCATACCAACCACCATGCCAATGAGCAAGTTGGGTACCTTTCAATTGAGAATTGACTGGTTCGGCATTGACTTTTCCACTTGCAGTTGCAGCAAGTATAATGGATGAGATAATAAGACTTGGTAATAGACTAATTTGTTTAATCGCTGAAGTAGCCATAAGTCGACCCTCCAATGGTTTTTACAGTATAAATTATAGACAATTAATTCATTTAAAGTACATATATAATACCTTATATAGTGATAAAAAAAAGATAATTTTTAAGTTTATTATCTTAGCTATCTAAGTTAATGATTATTTCTCAACAGGTTATAAATAAATACAGGTGTAGATGAATGATAAATTTTAAAACGTTAACAGTAAGTGACTTTTTAAATACTTATTGGCAGAAAAAGCCTCTTGTTTTAGAAAATGCCCTACCTAATTTCAGACAGCCCTTGTCAGGCGATGAATTAGCAGGTTTAGCGATGGAAGATGAAATAGAGAGTCGTATAGTAGTAGAAACACCGAAAAACCGCCTTATTGGCTATTAAAACGCGGACCATTTATAGAAAAGGATTTCACCAAGTTACCTAAATCACACTGGACTTTACTTGTACAGGGTGTGGATCGGTTTATTCCTGAAGTGGCTGCTTTACTCGATCATTTTAATTTTCTACCACAATGGCGTGTAGATGATGTTATGATTAGTTATGCAGTAGAGCAGGGTAGTGTGGGACCACATTATGATAATTATGATGTTTTCTTATATCAGGCCCAAGGTTCTAGAAAATGGTTACTTACTACAAAAAATTGTAATCCTGGGAATTACATAGCTGAGCTTGAACTACGCATCATGAAACAATTTGATGTTGAGCAAGAAATTCTTTTACAAGAAGGTGATATGCTTTATCTTCCTCCTCATATAGGTCATTACGGTATAGCGTCATCAAATGATTGCCTAACTTATTCTTTCGGCTATCGAAGTTACACGTCTTCTGAAATGTGGGATAGCTTAAGTGAGTACTTATTAGAGCATAAAAAAAATGATTTGTTATATAAAGACCCATTATGGTTTAATTTAAAAGCGCCTGCAGAAATTCCTAAACAGGCCTACCAGCAAGCTCAAGAATTATTACAAACAGTGCTTGCAGATGATATTTTAATAAGTCGATGGTTTGGTAGTTTTATTACTAACTTAGATAGGCAAGCAGAATCATTATTACCTAACGCCAATAAAAAAAGGAATTTAACTCAATTTCTCAGTAAATTAAAAAAAGCTAAACAACTAGCACGTAATCCTGTATGTCGTTTTGCTTATATTAATGATGAGGAAACGGGTTTACCTATTTTATACATTAATGGTGATTGTTGGGAAACAAATAGTATTAATCCAGACTTAATAAGAAAACTTGCTAACCATCGCTGTCTAGCATTAAAGGAATTAGCTCAATTCGTCGATAAAAAAGAAAACCAGCAATTTCTTTATGAGTTATGGAAATTGCATTGGATAGAATTTACAAGTATCTGATCTATTGTTAAAACTTTAATTTATGATAATACTAATAAGTAGTTGCGATTTTTAGGTTAAATCAGGAAAATTATCACTAATAGGGAAATTGCAATGTACAAAATAAAGCTAACCTTCATATTTTGGTTTAGTCTCCTTTATTCTATTTGTTTTGGACAGACAAAAGAGATTGCAATTACAATTGATGATTTACCGTTTGTCGGTTCAACACATGGTAAACCGGCTAATTTACAAAGGGAACATGATCGATTTTTGCAACTAGTTCAGGCATTACTTGATCATAAAGTGCCTGCAACGGGTTTTATTATTGCAGGCTCGATTGAAAAAGATCAATGGCAATTACTGGAGTTATTCCGTGAAAAAGGCTTCATTTTAGGTAATCACACCTATTCGCATAAAAGCTTAAATAATTTACCTGCAGAAAAATATATTGCTGATGTTGATAGAGCTGATAAAATTATTGAGCCACTTTTTAACGGCCCTAGATATTTCCGTTATCCCTATTTAGCTGAAAGCACGGGTGATAAACGTCAAAAAGTTTATGATTATTTAGCCCAGCATCATTACACAATTGCGCCAATAACTATCGATAGTAAAGATTATCAATTTAATGCAAGATTATTTGCTATTCCTTATCGACTTCGCCCGCAAAATTTACCCCGTATAAAAAAACAATATTTAGATTACATTTGGAGTCAAACACTAAGAGCTGAGGCACGTGCTCAAAGACAACACCAAGAAAATGCTAAACAAATTTTATTAATTCACGCTAATTTATTAAATAGTCATTTCCTAGGTGATATTCTGGATATGTATGAAAAAAATGGTTACAAATTTATTAGTCTTGAAGAAGCGTTAAAAGCACCAGCGCCTACTATTAACACACCTATTCAGCAAGACAGCCCTACAAAAGATGCTCCTACTAAAGATACACCCAATGAAGAAAACGATAGAGTTATAATAAGTCTGTTAGAATCTAATTTTCTTCGAACCATTCTAGATACAGCTAAAAAAGTTAATGTAGGAAATCATTTAGTGATTCGTAAATAAAAATTATATTTATAAAAACTTAAGCAATTGTTTTGGGAAGCAGTGCATTAACTGTATGCCGAGGTAATAATAACCAATAGCGACCTTTATTTTTCATATTTCCAGCAATAAAGGTTGCTTTATCGCCAGCTCCCCAAAATACATCGCCACGAACTACCCCACGTATTGCACCGCCTGTATCTTGCGCTATCATCAGGCGTTGTAACTTTTTATGTTCGTCTGGGTGTGGAGGATTAGGCCTTGTTGTGTCTAGCCATAAGGGCGCACCTAGAGGAATCCATTTTCGATCTACAGCGAGTGAGTAACCTGGGGTTAGAGTAACACCTTGAGCACCCATAGCAGCTGTATGTTTTAAAATTTTAAAGAAAACAAATGACTTATTATGGTTAATGACTGGTTCAATCTCCTTAGGATGGGCTTCTAAATAGGAACGAATGCGTTGCATTGATGCATTGTCCTTAGTCATTATACCGCGGTCTATTAAAACTTGTGCTATCGGTGTATACGGGGCGCCGTTTTCTCCTGCATAACCTAAATAAAGACGCTCTCCATTAGGAAGCTCAACTATACCTGAACCCTGAATTTCTAAAAATAATCTATCTATATGGCTATTAACCCACACAAGAACCGGGGCTTTATCTTTAAGAGCACCTTTATTAATTGCCTTACGGTCATAGAAGGGTAAAGCCTTATTATTTTCAATGCGTGCTACAATTCGTCTTGAAGCAAGATCTGGACTAAAGTCGCCTAAGTTAATAGTAACTAAATTTGCGGGTAGACCGTAAATTGGAACATTATATTCAGTAGTTTTAACTAAACTACCATGCAGCAGAGGTAAATAATAACCTGTAAAAAGGCCATGAACTGTCTCTTTTTCATAAAATTCTACAGGTTTAAACCATTTTTGAAAGAAGTTACGTGCAGTCTCTTCACTCGCTTCATTAAGCGCTAAGGCTTCTCGACAAGCAGGATACCAATCTTTAACCTTGAGAGGAATTTTTTGACTGCCTACTGCTCGCTCAGGATTCTGCCGCAAGAAGGTCTTACAGGAAAGCTGAAAAGCTGATAGCGATTTTTTAACATTAGCCTCATTCCAGCCAGGCAATTTAGCAAAAGAAGATTCCTTAAGCATAAGCGGTGCCGGTTGTTGATGCATTGTCCATATAACAAAACCTGCAACAACGCTTAAGGCCAGAATGAAGAAATAGAGTAGTTGTTTTTTCATAGGTGGACAAATATTACACGAAATGAAATAAATTTCAATAAATTTGGCAAAAAAAATATTTCGCCAGTAGAATATTTTAACTTTATTAAAGTTAAAATTAAGCAATAAGTTTTTGTTTAATAAATAATTATAGTAAGACTAAAAAATATTTTAGTTAATATCAAGAAGCATAAGCAGCAAGATGCCGCTTATGCTTCTGTATTATTATCTTGCTGCTCTTGAGATATCACCTAATGAAGTATGCCTCATTGAAGAAGCCCCTATTGAAGGCGTTCTCATTGAAGATTTACTCTGTTTAGAAGCGTGTTGTTTTTTTTGTTTGCTACCATTTGATTTTGACTTACTAGCTGAACTAGCTTGTCTTTTTTGGGTGCTACCACCGGATTTCGATTTACTAGCTGAACTAGCTTGTCTTTTCTGCGTGCTACCACCAGATTTTGACTTGCTAGCTGAACTAGCTTGTCTTTTCTGCGTACTACCACCAGATTTTGATTTACTAGCTGAACTAGCTTGTCTTTTTTGGGTGCTACCACCGGATTTCGATTTACTAGCTGAACTAGCTTGTCTTTTCTGCGTGCTACTACCGGATTTTGATTTACTAGTTGAACTAGCTTGTCTTTTCTGCGTGCTACCACCGGATTTTGATTTACTAGCTGAACTAGCTTGTCTTTTTTGATTGCTACCACCGGATTTCGATTTACTAGCTGAACTAGCTTGTCTTTTTTGAGTGCTACCACCAGATTTTGACTTGCTAGCTGAACTAGCTTGTTTTTTCTGCGTGCTACCACCGGATTTCGATTTACTAGCTGAACTAGCTTGTCTCTTCTGCGTGCCACCCGATTTTGATTTACTAGCTGAACTAGCATGTTTAGCTTTAGATTGACCTTGCCTACTAGAGCGGCTAGAAGTCGCTTTGGCTAACTCTTCCATAGGAATAGTAGGATTAAAGGCTTCTCTAGCAGCATTCATCATAGGATTAGACATAGGATCAAAAACAGTTTGAGCCATATCCATCATCATACTAGAAGGGTTCGCTGCAGCGCTGCCTACTCCCATATTATTGCCGGGATAAGTCATGTCAGCCATAGAATCAGTTGTTTCACGTAACTTATCATTTGATGCAAAAAGAGCTTCCTCAAGTATTTGAAAAGTTTTTTGCATATAATCAAGAGTCTTATGGCCATTTTCGATAGCTAATGTAACTTGTTTTTCAAATAACTCTTCAGGCTTAATACGAACTAACTCATCAGGTTTAAGGTAACTTAAATTTCGCATTGTTTTAATATTTAGCTCAGTCATTGCCTGTAAAGGCCGCTGCACATTCCTAATTATTTGAGTTAAACGTTTAAAATATTCTTGATTCATAGTTCTCTCCCTAGATGTTGCGATGCACAACAAAAGCTTAGTCCGTTATAGTCAATTACGCAAATACGCAAACTTAACCATTAATTTAGCTTGTCTAAATAAGAAGTTAGGCTCCTAACTATGAAAAGTTCTTATTTTTTTAAGTATAGTCAAATTAATGTTTAATTATCTTAAGACGTATAGAGTATGGCATAATTAGAAATTTAATTAGGAATAGCGAAGTGAATGCTTTTAATTATTTGCCCTCAATTAACATTCTTTATGCCCTAGGTAGCATCTGTATTGGCTACTTTATTGCTAAAAAAGTTAGCACTCTCGTACAAAGAGCAGTTGATAAACACTTCTCGCAACATCAAGCTATGCTTGCCCAGCGATTAATTTTTTATATCTTATTAGGGCTCTTTTTTATTAATGCTTTTCAAGAATTAGGTTTTAATTTAAAAGTTTTATTAGGTACTGCTGGTATTATTACTATCGCCCTAGGTTTTGCATCTCAGACAGCTGCCTCAAATCTAATTAGTGGTTTATTTTTACTATTTGAGCATCCTTTCCGGGTGGGGGATACTATTGATGTGAAAGGCATTACTGGTGTTGTTGTATCTATTGATCTGTTATCAACAAAACTTCGTTCAGCAGATGGCAAATTAGTACGTATACCTAATGAGACATTGATTAAATCTGAAATTACTAACTTAAGTTATTTTCCCACTCGTTGTGCTGAGATTATTATCAATATAGCTTATAGTTGCGATATTACTTTAATTAAAAAAATGTTACTTGAAATTGCTAATCAATGTGATCAAGTGCTCAGCGATCCGGAGCCAAAGGTGGTTATTAACAATTTTACAGCTTCCGCTGTAGAGCTTAAATTACAAGCATGGGTAAAAAATGATATGTTAAGTGCTACAAAGGATTACTTACAAGAACTAATAAAAGCAAGATTTGATCAAGAAGGAATTGAGATACCTTATCCTCAACTAATGATCCATCAGAATTAAATAAATTATTTTCTTGAATTTAAAAAGGCTCTGCTTTAGCTTATTTAACACTAAAACAGAGCCAGTTTTTATCTTAACGACGTATAAAAGAGGCTAAAATAAAACCTACGCCAGCAGCTATGAGTAAAGTAGTCATTGGCCGAGCGTGAACTTGTTTAATTAATTCATCAGAATAGACACGGATTGAGTCTTGCATTTCGGCTACTCGATAACGACCTTCTTCATATAATCCATTGGCTACTTTCTTACTATCTTTTAAAAGGTCACTAGCAGCTTCACTTAAATTGCTATTTCTACGATTGGTATCGCCCATAGTGCCTCTATTTGATCCAGCGCCCATATTTTGAAAGTTTTGAGTGCCTGTAGTCCTTCCTGTGACATCCATTGTTCTCTCCTTGTTGCTATAAATTGTTTACTATAAAAAACGATTTCTAATTTTGATCTCGCCTATAGATTTCTTATCTAACCCTTGTATTAAAATAATCTCAAAGGTCATAAAGATTTCTAATAAATCAAAATTTACAGCTTCACAAGAAATCTCATGTTAAGCATAGACAAGATTTTAAAAATAATAAATTTTTTTTTATAACTGCTATAATTTACGTGGGTAATAATACAAGGAGTTGACATGAGTCTAATTGCTCTATTAATTCTAATTCTGCTCTTAGCAGCAGTATTACCTGCTTGGCCATATAGTAGTGGTTGGGGTTATGGTCCATCAGGAATTATAGGATTGTTAGTTTTAATCTTAGTTATACTTTTAATCTTCAGAGTCTTACCCATTTAAATTTTAGAGGAATTAACTTTATTTACAGTTAATTCCTCTTCTAGATACTTTAATTCTATATTAGCCTTATTCGATTTTAATATTAGTAGCACCGTACTGTTTGAGAATATCCATGACTTCGTTAATTTGATCTTCATTAGTAATACTAATCCAAATAACAAAACCGCCTTGATTTGCCTGTTCGCGGTTCGCCTTAGTACGACGAAGGGTAATTAATCGCGATATAAAATAACCTACTGCACCACCTACTAATGCTCCTATAAACCCAAATATTAAATTATCAGTAATGTCGTCACGTAGATCACCACCAATCAAAAGACCAATGACAAGCCCTATAAACATAGGTATAGAAAAAGCAAATCCTTTAAGCCAGCCAAAATCATCAGCCAGATACGGCTCTTGTTTAGGCGCGTCTTTGCTTTCTTGTACTCGGTTGGGTTCTAAATATTGAGTACCAAATTTATCGGCTATAGCGCTAGGACTACCTTGAATTGTAATATCATGCCTGGCAACCGTTGTTTGCGTTAATTTATTAAAAACTCGCTCTACTCGATGCTCACTGCTTAAAATAGCACTAATTTTCCGTGTGGAAACCTTATCCATGATAATTCTCCTAATACGACTTCGTTTTAAAAGCTCTAAATCATTGCTAAAATAATTTAACCTTTATTTATTAATATTAAGTTATACTATTATTGCTAATCCTGTTAACATAATCTATCTTTCTTTAATAAATTGATAATATTGAAAAATTCAACATATCTGGATTAGAATTATTGTTAATGTTAAAAAGTCATTTGTCAAAAGTAATAAGCTATAAACTATTGACTAAATAACTAAATTTTCATAAAAATGTATATTTTCAGCCATATCGACCTATCAAATAAGATAAAGGACGTCTTAAGTTAGGTCGGTGTATTATATATAACCTGCATAAGCAGTAATTGGGAAGGAGAGGACTATGCTTATTACGCGGGAACCTGCTACTGAAAAAAAGACCCAATTTCGTATCCGTATGAGTGAAGCAGTTTATAACGAAATTACTGCTTACTGCGAATGGGCTGGTATTCGTTATCGGGACTTTTTTATTGAGCATGCCTGCCGTTATATCTTTACTCATGATGATGAGTGGATAGCTTATAAACAAAATAATTCAATAGAACAATCAACAAATAACGATTCTAAATAAAAGGATTTATAGATTTTACTAAGCTTAGTGTGTAAAAATTAGCTTTATGCTAATCATCTATGGCTGTATTAACAACAAGGAGTGTTAACTATGAGTAATAGAAGTGTAGTCAAGGCTAGTGAAGTTACTGGAGTCGATGTCAAAAGTGCAACGCGTGAGAGCCTGGGTACTGTCAATGACATAGTAATCGATAAGGTTTTTGGCAAAGTTAACTATGTTGTACTCGATTTTGGTGGTTTTTTAGGTTTTGGCAATAAATTCTTTGCTCTACCATGGCATTTGTTTACTTATGATCCAGCAGAAGATTGCTTTATCATTAACATTGATAAAGAAAGGCTTAAAAACGCACCTGGTTTTGATAAGGATAATTGGCCTAATTTTGCTGATACCCATTTTACATCCTCAATTGACGATTACTATCGGTAATCAAAACATTAAATTTTAAATTAGTTTTAAGATAATCATACATGTGTATTTAATTTTATGTCTTATAAATATTGACAGGTTTTGCATTATGAACTAACTTAAAGTGGTCACACAATTTGAGTTACATGTTGTGACGTAGTATTGACGTTAAAATGGAGTTGTTACTTTAATTAACCTCTTTAAAAGTTAAGAAAGAATAATAAAGGAGAGATTCATGTTAAAGAAAAGCTTACTCTGTAGCGCACTAGCTATAGCAGCAGTTAATCCGCTAGGAGTTTTTGCGGCATCTCAAACTGATACCACTACTTCGACTCAAAGTAATACAGGGACTATTCCTACAACGACTCCAACTCAAGGCGATACTACAGCGACTACGCCTACTACAACAACAAATACCACTCAAACTGTTAATACACAAAGTGCAGTAAACGACACAGCTATAATAGATCAAGTTAAAGCACTCTACCAAAAATCGCCCTTATTAAAGGGAAAAAATATTAATATTACTGCAACTAATCAGCAGGTAATCCTACGTGGTCAAGTTGATACTGATATGGAGTATGAGCGAGCAATTTCACTTGCAGAATCAGTTCAGGGTGTAAATGATGTAAATGCCGATCACTTATTAGTGAAAGATAGTAAATCTCCTTTAGCAGATACTTTTATTACTGCCAAGGTGAAAGGTACCTTAATGAAAGAGAAATTATTTGGCGAGAAGGATATAGAGTATTGGCCAGTAAGTGTTGAAACTAAAAATGGGGTGGTTTATTTAGCTGGTAATGTTGATACCAATGAGCAACGTACTAATATTGAAAATTTAGTCAAAAGAGTAAGTGGTGTGAAATCAGTTAAATCATCCTTAACAGTAAACCAAAATGCCAATAGTACCAATAATGCAGGAACTAATAATAATCATCAAGATAATTATTAAAATGACGATAATATTGCAGAATAAAGTCTAAACTGTAAGTAGATTGTTTTGTACTGATTTTAGTAGTTTTAATGTTCGGATAAAGGTGCTTAAGTGAATTTAGTAATTTACTTAAGTAATTTAAGGTCTTTAAATAAAGAGGATAAAATGATGGCTAATGATAAAAATAATGGGCAGGACAATTTAAGAAATGCAAAAAACTCTGCAAGTAATATATATGAAGAAGGTAAAGATAAAGCAAGTAATATGTATGAAGAGGGTAAAGACAGAGTAAATCAAGTTTATGAGCAAGGTAAAGAGAAAGCTGAAGATATTTACAAGCAAACTAAAGAAAAAGCGAGTGAAATCTATGAAGAGAGTATGAAAAAGGTTTCTGAAGCTCATGAAAATTTAAAAGAGTATTCAGATGAACTTGTTAAGACAGTTAAAGAAAAACCACTTACTTCATTATTAATTGCAGGTGGTATTGGTTTCATTATTTCTGCCTTGCTTAGAAAATAATGAAATTCTTAGAACATTTAGAAGGGCTTATTTCCAGCAAAATAGAGGTTGCCAAGAATCTTTGGTCTCTATTTAAGCTGGAAGCGAAGCTGGCGGGATTAAATATCTATCCCTTATTCATCAATCTGGCTCTATTACCAATTTTATTGCTAACCATCTGGTTTTCTACAATGACTTTGGTAGGTTATATTGTGGCAGTGTTAAGTGGTTACATTTGGTTAGGTATAGTAGCAGTAATGCTGCTTAATGCTGTTATTTTAGGTATTGTTGTTAAGCGTTTAATTACCAATGTACGTCAAATGAGTTTTGAAAAAACACGTGCTTGCTTTGCAAGTCATAAAGTGAGGGATGCTCATGAGCTCCAAGAAAGAACTGCTAGCGTTGATAACCAGCACGAGCTTAAAAATTCGGAACAACCAAGTTCAGTTAGCGCAACATAAGCGGTATTTTGAGCAATTTGCTAATAAACATAAATTAGCAGTGGTTTCTTTGCTTGTGCCTGCATTTATTGCAGGTTGGGAAAGTGCTAAGAGAATGAATCTAAAGCATTGGTTACGGCAAATGACTAGAGTAGGGTTTTCTACAGCTTTAGGTAGTATGAGGAAACTTTATCTAGGTATTTAAAAGTTTTAAATAACAGGGAGATAATTATGCTTAAATACTTACTTGCTTGGCTGTTAGGCGTGCCATTAAGTATATTAGTTTTAATTTGGTTAGTATCACATATTTTTTAATCGTTATAATTAAGATAAGGCTAAGGAAAGTATTATGATGAAAGAACATACGGTTGTAGATCCTGTACCAGGTCATGTGGATGAGCCGGTGATGGAAAGCTATCCATCGTTGAGGCGTATTTCTTGGAGTGCAGTTTTTGTTGGTGCTCTTGTAGGTGTAGGCTTAGGTTTTCTTTTAAATCTCTTTGGACTCGCTATTGGTTTAACAGCCTTTAGTGTAAACAATGATACAGGTGCTACCGCAGTGGCGATTGGTGGCTTAATTGGAATATTAATTGGTATCATTGCATCTATGGTGGCAGCAGGTTATACCGCGGGTTATCTAGGAAGATATTATTGCCCTAAGAAAAATATTGGGGTTATTTATGGCTTTACTACCTGGACTCTCGCTCTCTTGTTAAGTGCCATAGTTACAGCTCATGTTGGAAATTATGCAGCGAGCTATACTAATAATATGGCTCGTACAGGTGTATCAGCTAGAAACGATACGATGGCTACTGCGGCAAACACTTTAACACCAACAACTACTCAGGCCGGGACTAATAATCGAACAACTACTGTTACAGCTTCTCCTGAGAGTTTGGCTGCCAGTGCTTTTATTGTCTTTGTTTTATTTTTTCTCGGTGCACTCGCTTGCTGTTTTGGGGCGGTATGGGGTATGAGTTGTAAACGAGATGATTAAATAAAAGTAATTCACCGCAAAGCTTAAGGCTTTGCGGCTTTTGATTTAGTGAAAGGATATAAGATGCCTGAATATATCTATAAAGGATTTAAAGTTGTTTATAATATCGATACTGATGAAAGCAACAATAAATTATATAAGGCAGATGGGTATGTCCAATGTCTTTTAGATAAAAATAATCATCCACCACAAAAATTTCATACCGAATATAGTACTTTAGCTGGTGTACAAGAGGAAATTAAGAAAATGCTTGAAGATTATATTGATTTTGAATGGAATGAATTTAATAAAATGCATGATTAGATTTGGTATCTTATGTATTTGATGTTTTGCTAAAAATCAAATTAATTAGAGGAGGCTTATATGAGTAGAGGAGATAAATCAAAGTACACAGATAAGCAAAAACGCCAAGCTGAGCATATAGAAGAAGGATATGAGAAGAGAGGTGTGTCTAAAAAAGAGGCTGAGAAACGGGCCTGGGCTACTGTAAATGACCGCAGTGGTGGTGGTAAGAAGTCTGGATCGGGACGTAAAAAATCTGATTAATTTCAAGCAAATTATCTTACAGTAAAACAAAAATAATTTAATTATTTTTGCTTTACTGCTTTCTCAATCTTCTTAATTACTGATGAAGGTGAAATAGGAGTAATATTTCCACGTTTATCCGGAATTAATAAAACATCTACTTCCATCAATTTAGCTAAAAAGTTCCATTCTGTGACTGTTAAGCCTTGATTAATAATAGTATCGACATTAAGAATCTTAGTAGCGAGACCAACAAAGGAAGTAATAACTGTAACTTCATTTTCAGTGAAGTTAATTTTAACCTTTTCCATACTATTCCTTAACAATAAAACTCAAGCCTTTATTGTAATTATGACATGAGTTTCCAATTTAGTCTGTACCTAAAGTAATTTTACTTAGTTAAATTAAAAAAAGCTTAACATTCTGTTAAGCTTAGCTTTGAAAAGATAAAGCTAAAGTAAATGCCTTTTATTAGCTTGCTAAAGCTGAGTGGGCAAGGCTATCTATGACAGGTTTGTTCTAGCCAATACAAAAGCAGTTCATCTTCATTAAGCGTTTGAATTTTTTTATTTTGCTTTTTAAGCCATGTAGAAAAGCGGTTTTCTTTCCACCATTCAATGATTTCCGAATAGACATAACTTTTTTGGCAAATTGCTGGGGTGTGACCTAAAAGTTCGGCAACTTCTTCAATAACGCCTTTTAGTAAAGATGGTTCTGAACAATCTATACAAATTAGACGCTTTAAAGTTTCTCGGCACGCAGCCCAGGTCCGAAAATCTTTTGCTGTAAAGCCTTGGCCTGTAAGTGTTTGTAGATAGGCATTAATATCTTGTGAGCTAATCACATTTAATTGGTTATCTTCATCATAATATTTAAATAATTCATAACCTGGGATGGCTTCACATTTCTTTAACACTCGAATAATTTTTTTATCTCGCAATATAATATGCCAAGGTTTGGCATTTTTACCTATGAATTCTAAAACAGCTTTATTGTATTCCAAGGTTAAATGTTTTTTACGCAGTGTCGTAAGGCCATAGGATTTGTTTTGTTTAGCATAAATAGCATTGCCAATACGTATAAAAAAGCTATCGAGTAAATAGATAATTGCGCAAATAACTTGTTCTTTGGTTAGTTTGATGGTTTTCTCTAGCTCTTGATTAATGTGCTTGCGGATTAAAGGAAGAGCACGGCCAAACTCAATCATCATATGGAATTTATTTTGTTGGCGTTCTTGCTGCCATAATTTATGGTAACGATACTGCTTTTTATTCTTAGCATCCCGCCCTGTTGCCTGAATATGTCCATTGGCATAGGGACAAATCCAGACGTCTTTATAAGCTGGGGGAATGGCGAGTGACTTAATGCGTTTTAATTCTTGAGGGTCGGTAACTTGCTCACCTGTTGGATAATAATAGACAAAGTTTTTACCAACTTTTTTCCGCGTAATGCCTGGCGAAGTATCTCTAACGTAGCGCAGCGAAGCTGCTTTTGCAATTCGTTCACATTCTTCGGTAGAATATAGCGAAATTTCCATGTAGTTTCTTTGCTCTATTAAAATTTTATTATAAATAAAACAAATTTAATCTGACCAAGGTTCAGGCGTTTTAATTGGCTCTGGCTCTGGTGAGTTATTGGGCTCCGGTTCTGGTATGTCAGCAGGGGCTGGCTCGTAGGGATTGGGATTTTCCAGTTGTATAGCCTGAACCCCCTTTTGTAACTCGGTTAGCAAATAATGTCTTAACATAATATTCTCCTTATTGTAATTCCCATATCAATACTGTCATAGTATAGGTCTTTTATAAAATTATATTTTCATTTTAAAGACCTGTATTGAGGTTAATATATGATAGTTTCCTATTTATGTGATAATCATTTTAAGCAAGAAATCATTAACGTCCAAAGCTTATCGCTATTAAATGAGGCTGTATGGATTGATTTAATTGATCCAACTAAAGAAGAAGAAGCTTGGGTAGAAAAAGCATTGGCAATAGGAATACCAACCCAGGAAGAAATGCGAGAAATTGAGCTAACTAGTCGTCTTTATATGGAAAATGATGTATTATTTATGACAGCTCTTATGATTGCTCAATCGGCTTCTTTAAATCCTAAATACGACTCCGTTACTTTTGCTTTAACTCCTAAGCAATTAATTACTATTCGTTATATTGAACCCCAATCGTTTAAAATGCTAAGCAATAGTCTTGCAAAAACGAATAAGAAATATCGCTCCTCAGATATCTTAATTACTCTTTTAGAAGCAACGGTTGATAGGCTTGCAGATGTATTAGAGTATGTAGGTCAACATTTAGATGAGTATTCAAACTATATTTTTCAGCAAGATTATAATAAGGGGGCCAAACCTAAACCCGATTATCAACAAGTCATGCAAAATATTGGAAACAAGAGTAATTTAACGGCAAAAGTAAGAGAAAGCTTAATCAACTTTAATCGACTAATCGTTTTTTTCAGACAATCAACAGATAATCAGATAGATAAAGAAAGCAAGATACGATTAGTTAATCTCATGAAAGACTTAGGTTCTTTAAGTGATTATGCTAATTTTATTTCCAATAAAATTAACTTTTTACTTGACGCTACTTTAGGTATGATTAGCATTGAACAAAGCGCCATTATTAAAATCTTTTCTGTTGCAGCTGTTATTTTCTTACCGCCAACCTTAATTGCTAGTATTTATGGCATGAATTTTCAATTTATGCCTGAATTATCTTTTAAATGGGGCTATGAATTAGCTATTTTAATGATGCTTATTTCTGCTTGGATTCCTTATAAATATTTTAAGCACAAAGGGTGGTTGTAAGTGGATGAACTTTTTGGATTTAGTAAGATCCTTGATTATGGGCTTTATATACGGGGTATAGTAATTACTTTCTATTCATTACTTTTGTTTAGAGCAACGTCAGTGCGATTATTTGGTGAGTACTCTACCTTCGATTTTATTGTTTCTATTGTTCTTGGCGCTATTTTAGGCGAAGCAGTGGTTAACAATTTGCCTCTACTACCATCAATGATTGTTTGTGCAATTATTGTCTTTATACATCGCATGCTGGCATTTTTATCTTATAAAAGCCATTATATTGGCAAATACATCAAAGGCGAGAAAATGATTATTATCAAGGATGGTCATTATCAATGGGATAACCTCCATTGTTGCCGTCTTACTGAAAATGATATTCTACAATCTCTAAGAACCCAGCATAGTACCGATGATATCAGTAGCGTTGATAGAGCTATTTTAGAGCGCAATGGAGAAATTTCATTTCTCTTCAAGAATGCAAAAAAGAAGTAAAATCTTGGAAATTAAATTTCTGAAGTATCCTAATTAAGTAGTGACCCGCACTCATTGCAATTTATTTATCAACTTTCTGTAATTTCAATCATTTTCTGTAGGGCTTTTTTAGCATTTTTAATAACCCATTGCTGATCATTTAAATCTAAGCGATGACGGGCCCCTGTAAATTCATTAACCATATCGCCTGCTTTCACTTCATTGTAAGGCATTGCTTTACCTTGACGCAGTAAGTCTATAAGAGCAACTAAATGAGGTGGATCATTACGTGACATGGTAGCGCAGCCACAGCCTAAACCTTTTTCATTTTCATTTAAGGGGGCTTCTGCTAAGTTAACAACGTTAATACCTAAATTTTTACAGTACTGTTTTACATTTTCAACCATATGGTTTTCAGTGCCAATAGCATAGTACTTAGTGCCAGCACGATCATTGACCACAAAATCCCAGATAAATGCGGTAGAGCCTGCATGCTGAGCAATCCGAATAACATCATTACGACATTCAGGATGTACTACTGTCGTATAACCTAAACTATGCCAGTAATCACACATAGCTGGTGTATAGTGAGTATGGACTGCACAATGGCTTGCAAATAAGATAAGCTCTGCTTTATCAAATTGATCTAAGGTTTCTTTGTCTTGATTAAGCAAGGAGTATTGAGCTCCTGCAGTGCCTCCTGGCCAGTAAGCCATATTTTTAATTCCTAACCAATAGGCTACATTTTCGCCCATATGCTGATCTGGAATAAAAAGAATTTTCTTATTTTGCTCTCTTGCCCAGCGAAATATTTTTTTCACATTGGAGCTTGTGCATACCGCGCCGCCTTGTGCACCAGTCATTGCTTTAACACGACCAGATGTATTCATATAACAGACTGGTAGTATATTTTCTTTACCATAACGCTCATTTAAGTCCATAAAAGCAGGCTCAACCATGAAATCTTTAGCAAGCATTTCCATGGTACAGCCTGATTTGGGATTTGTTATATAAACTTGTTGGTGTTCATTGGCTAAAATACTAATAGATTCAGCCATAAAGTGCACGGCTGATTCGATAATAACCGATTTTTGTGGATTATTTGCAGCCATTAGCGCTAATTGATAAGAATCACCAATCTGACCACCAAATTGTTCTATAAGACGAACTATCTCTCCACCCATGTAATAATGAGCTAATAGAAGTAACTTATCACCAAAATGATCTTGTGCCTTTTTCATGTAAGGCGTCATCCAGGCTAACACAGTGGTCAATTTGCGATCTGGAAGCGCTTGGTATTCTTCAGCATAAGGAACAAATTCAGGCTGATACCAATCTAGCGGGTAATCACTTTGACATATTTGCATATCATTGGTGATATGCATTAATGTTCTTTCAGGATGATAAATCTCAGGGTTATTAAACATAAGTTAATACCTTTAAATAAATGGATTAAGAGGCAAATTGAGCCTAGAAATACTTTCTTTAGCTTGCGCGCTTTTTTCTGGAAAATCTTCACGGTAATGACCACCGCGAGATTCACGGCGCGCAAGAGCCGCACGAACGATAAGTTCCGCATTTAGAATAATATTACGTAGTTCAATAAAGTCTCGTGTAATAGAGTGTTTCCAGTAATATTCCTCAATAATTTGTTGGCGCTTCATAATTAATTGTAGTAAATCTTGTAATCCTGCTTCAGTACGCACAATACCAGCATAGGAAGTCATTTCACCGCGTAAACCGCGCCAATGCGCATTAATTTGGCTCGCTCGACGATTATTAACTTCACTGGGAGAATTCCAATTATCAATATTATCTAAGTTTTTAAAGGGACTATTAATATCATTTAAACTGTGATGAGCGGCACTACTTGCCATTACAATTGCTTCAAGCAGGGAATTGCTTGCTAGGCGATTTGCACCGTGAAGACCCGTAAAAGCAACTTCTCCAATAGCATAGAGTCGCTTTAAATCTGTTCGGCCATGCAGATCAGTTAAAACACCACCGCATTGATAATGAGCAGCCGGCACGACAGGAATCATATCTTGGCTCATATCAATACCAATTGTTAAAAGTGTGGCATAAATATTGGGAAAACGCTTTTTTAAGAACTCTTTTGATTGATGCGTTATATCTAAATAAACAAAACCACTTTGACTTAATTCAATTTCATTAAAGATGGCACGTGCCACTACATCCCGCGTGGCTAATTCAAGTTGCTCCGGCGCATAACGGTGCATAAAGCGCTCACCTGTTTCTGCATTTTTTAAGAAAGCCCCCTCGCCACGTACTGCTTCTGAGATTAAAAAGTTATTTAAAGTATGATGATGTAATAGTGTAGGATGGAATTGATAAAATTCCATGTTACCTACTCTAGCGCCTGCTCGATAAGCCATTGCTACACCATCACCTGTAGAAACCATAGGGTTAGTCGTGTATCGATAGGTTTTACCGGCTCCGCCTGTAGCTAAAATAACACAACGAGCAAGGAATGTATGAATGACATTTTTCTCACAATCTAAGATATAAGCGCCTAAAACTTCGCCTTGATTTTCAATAGAGTGAGGCTCGTAATGCGTAATCAGATTGACTGCAACATGATCTTCAAAGCACTGAATTTGCGGATGACGCTCAATTGCCTTAAGTAAAGTCTGTGTAACAATTAAACCTGTTTGATCACCACTATTAAAAATACGTCTATGCGAATGTCCGCCTTCCTGTGCTAAAACATATTCGCCAGCTTGTTTAATGAATTGAATAGGGTAGTCTAAGAGTTCTTTGATAGCACATGGCCCTTGATGAATAATGAATTCAACTGCAGGCGTATAGCATAATCCATCGCCTGCTTTTAATGTATCTTGGATATGTGCTTCAATAGAGTCTTCACCCGATACAGCAGCAGCAATTCCGCCTTGAGCATATTTGCTATTACATTCATTTAAAGAAGATTTACTAATTAAGGCAATATGTAAAGCCGGTTGTAATTTTAATAATTGCAAGCAATAGTGCAATCCAGCTAAACCCGAACCTAAAACTAAAACATCAAACTCGTGGGTGACACCTTGTTGGGAACTATAACTCATGTGAACGCCTTTACAAGTTGAGCAGCGAGCCCCGTATATTTTTCAGGTGTTAAATTGAGCAATTGTTCTTTAGCTGGTTTAGGAATATCTAGCGAGTCAATAAACTCGTTTAAAGTATTTTTATCAATACCACCTTGTCCTCTAGTTAACGCTTTTAATTGCTCATAAGCATTAGGAATTCGGTAACGACGCATAACAGTTTGAATAGCTTCTGCCAATACTTCCCAATTCGCATTTAAATCGTCTTGTAAAGCACGACGGTTAATTTGTAATTTATCATTACCTTTAGCAATAGCTTGATAAGCAATTAAAGTATAAGCGAAAGCTGAACCTAAATTACGTAAGACGGTTGAATCTGATAAATCACGTTGCATGCGCGATTGGGTTAGTTTAGTAGCAAAATGACAAAATAATGCATTTGCTAATCCTAAATTACCTTCAGCATTTTCGAAATCAATGGGGTTAATTTTATGTGGCATGGTTGAAGAGCCAACTTCACTCGCTACCGCTTTTTGAGTAAAGTAATTTAAAGAAATATACATCCAAATATCTTTAGTATAATCAAGCAATATATTATTAATACGCATCATAATATGACAAACTTCGGCGATACCATCATGGGGCTCAATTTGCGTGGTATAAGCGCTAAACGATAAGCCAAGTGAAGTTACAAAATTTGCACAATGTTTACGCCAATCAACTTCAGGATAAGCAATAATATGGGCATTGTAATTACCTACAGCACCATTACATTTAGCAGGAATAAGCACTTCTGCTAATTGCTGTTGTGGACGTTTAAGTCTTGCAACAAAATTAACTAATTCTTTGCCAACGGTTGTTGGCGTTGCTGGCTGCCCATGGGTACGACCAAGCATAGCCGCATCACCATGTTGTTTACCTAACATGGTAATGCCGCCAATGATCTCTGCCAAAGTTGGCTGAATAACCTGAGCAAGGGACTCTTTTATCATTAAAGCGTAAGCCAGATTATTAACATCTTCTGAAGTGCAAGCAAAATGAATAAACGGCGAAAATTTCGCTAAGTTTTCACGTTCACTCAATTTATCTTTTAGATAATATTCAATTGCTTTGACATCATGATTCGTTTGTTTTTCAAAGAATTTAACTTTTTCAGCTTCAGACTCATTGAATTGGCTAATTATATCTGTTAAGAAAGCCTTAGAGCCTGCATCAAGGTTGGGCACTTCTTTAATATCAGGATTGGCTGCGAGTGATTTTAGCCATTCCACCTCAACCAATAAACGATAATAGATAAGTGCAAATTCACTAAAGTAAGGGCTTAATGCACTTGTTTTTTTTTGATAACGACCATCAATAGGAGAAATAGCATTTAAAGTAGATAAAATCATGTATATAAATCAATCAAACCAAAGTTGCTTATTAGTATATAAGATAATCATAGAAAAAGCATGATAACTATAGGTTAGGTAGATTGTATAAGCAACTAGCGAGCTTAATATTTGAGAAATAGATAAAACCTATTGAACCTAAATACTTAAAGTTAACCATGCTATTTTTAGTCAGCATGCTAATAAATAGCTATTAGTAGCTAATTGTTAAGTGAAAACCATATAAATTTTCCTTAGTCTAACTATTTTCCATCTTCCAGTTTATAAGTTCATTCACATTAATTGTTAATTTAAGTAGAATGGCTAGAAATTAAAGAGCTAGGGTATCTAAAAATTATGGCAAGCAGGCATACTATTGAATTTGACTGTCTAGGCATGAAGGATTTAGAGCAAGTAGGTGGTAAAAATGCCTCGCTTGGCGAGATGATTAGCCATTTAACTCAATTGGGCGTATCAGTGCCACATGGTTTTGCAACAACAGCTGATGCATTTCGAGAATTTCTATCTACAAATGGCTTAGATAAAAAAATCTATGCCATGTTAGATTCTCTCAATACCGATGATATCGCAGAGCTTGTTTCTGTAGGTAAAAAGATTCGGGAACTAATTATTCAAACGCCTTTTTCTACTGATTTTAAAGATTCCATTAGGGCAGCCTATCATAAACTTACTCAAACAATTAACCAGACTGATTTTAGCGTTGCAGTTCGTTCTTCGGCAACAGCTGAGGATTTACCTGATGCATCCTTTGCAGGTCAGCAAGAAACCATTTTAAATGTTCGAAGTCTCGAAGGCGTATTTATCGCTATCAAACAGGTATTTGCTTCATTGTTTAATGATCGCGCCATTGCTTATCGTGTGCATCATGGCTTTGAACATAAGGAGGTTGCTTTATCAGTGGGAATCCAGCAAATGGTACGCAGTGATTTAGCAGCCAGTGGTGTTATGTTTACTATGGATACTGAGTCTGGTTTTAATGAGGTTGTTTTTATTACTTCTTCTTATGGTTTAGGTGAAATGGTGGTACAGGGTGCAGTAAACCCAGATGAGTTTTATGTACATAAGCAAGGACTTCGTGCAGGCCGACCCGCTGTGATACGGCGAAATTTAGGCAGCAAGGCAAGTAAAATGATTTACTGTACAGAGCAAATTGAGGGCCGCACTGTAAAAACAACTGAGGTAGGAGAGCAAGAGCGCCTTAAGTTTTCTCTAACCAACAGTGAGGTCGAAGAATTAGCTCGTCAAGCATTAATTATTGAAAAACATTATGGCCGGCCTATGGACATTGAGTGGGCTAAAGATGGGCAGGATGGTCGGCTTTATATTTTGCAGGCGCGTCCTGAAACCGTAAAAAGCCGCGTCATTGAGCAAAAGCTTGAACGTTATACCTTGCAGGGTAAAGGTCAAATCCTTGTTGAAGGACGCAGTATTGGACAGCGAATTGGTCAGGGCAAAGCGAAAGTCATTAAAGACATTAGTGAAATAAATCGGGTAGAACCTGGCGATGTTTTAATCTCTGATATGACAGATCCAGATTGGGAACCTGTTATGAAACGTGCAGCAGCAATTGTAACCAATCGTGGTGGGCGGACTTGCCATGCAGCCATTATTGCACGTGAATTAGGTATTCCTGCTGTGGTTGGCTCTAGTGATGCAACAAGAGTGATTAAAGATGGTGCGCATGTCACCGTCAGTTGTGCCGAAGGTGATACCGGTTATGTTTATGAAGGATTATTGCCTTTTGAGCGGGTCACATTGGATGTTGAAAACATGCCTGAATTACCTTTAAAAGTGATGTTAAATGTTGGTAATCCAGAAAGAGCTTTTGCATTTCAAGCTATTCCTAACCAAGGTGTTGGGTTAGCAAGGTTAGAATTTTTAATTTCCAATACTATTGGTATTCATCCTAAGGCCCTCATTCAATATGATCATTTAGAGGATAAAGAGTTAATAGCATTAATTAATGAAAAAACGGCTGCATACGATTCGCCTGTCAATTTTTATGTTGATCGTCTCAGTGAAGGGGTAGCCACTATTGCAGCAGCTTTTTATCCCAAACCTGTGATTGTACGTTTGTCTGATTTTAAATCAAATGAATATGCTAATTTAGCCGGAGGAAAGTACTACGAGCCACTAGAAGAAAATCCAATGTTAGGTTTTCGTGGTGCTTCGCGCTATGTTTCTCCTAATTTTGCTGATTGTTTCGCTTTAGAGTGTCAAGCTATTAAAAAAGTACGAGAAGAAATGGGTTTTAAGAATATCGAAGTGATGATTCCTTTTGTTAGAACAGTTTCAGAAGCTGAGCAGGTTATAGAAGTACTTAAGGAAAATGGTTTGGAAAGAGGTAAAAATGAATTGCGTATTATTATGATGTGTGAATTACCTTCCAATGCGCTGCTAGCGGATAAGTTTCTAGATTATTTTGATGGCTTTTCAATTGGTTCTAATGATTTAACTCAGTTAACATTAGGACTTGATAGAGATTCAGGGCTGGTCGCTGCTCAATTTGATGAGCGTGATGAAGCGGTCAAAACATTATTGCATATGGCTATAGCAACTTGTAAAGCACGGGGTAAATATGTAGGAATTTGTGGCCAGGGGCCATCTGATCATCAAGATTTTGCAGAATGGTTAATGCGAGAAGGAATTGAGAGCGTTTCTTTAAATCCAGATTCAGTTTTGGAAACGTGTCTGTTTCTTGCAAAATGTAAATAAGATGCTAAAAATTTGTTATTTTTTCTTACTCTTCATGTCTCCTGCTATTGTATTTGCAGGTGATATGCAGGCTCATGATCCAATCGCTAATGTTATCTTGTGGGTAACATTATTTTTTTCCTTTGCTATTCTAGGGCGCTATTTTGCTAAAATTTTAAATCAACCAGGTGTACTTGGCGAACTCCTAATGGGCGTTTTAATTGGCAATGTCTGTTATTTTTTTGGTTCGCAATTAATAGTTGTATTACGGGAAGGTGCCGCAATTTATTCTATTATGAAGGAGTTATTAGCAGGAATTCCTCTCCCCCAAGCTGTTATGCAGCATGTACCAAACACTTTTTATGCAGCCCAAGTGACTCATGCTTTAAGCAGCCCTTCAGGTATTGAGTTTATTAAGATAGGCTATGTGCTTGATGTTTTTTCTCGTTATGGGATTATTTTTCTTCTCTTTAAAGTAGGCTTAGAAAGTTCTATTCAGGAATTAAAATACACAGGCGTTGAATCAATAAAAGTTGCTGTGATTGGCGTTATCGCGCCTATTATTTTAGGCTTTTTAGTTGCTTATGTCATAGTGCCTGAAGCCTCATATAAAGTACATCTTTTTGTAGCCGCAACGTTGTCAGCAACAAGTATAGGTATTACTGCGTGTGTACTTTCAGAAATGAATAAATTAAAGACGCGTGAAGCCAGAACAATTCTTGGCGCAGCCATGCTTGATGATATTTTAGGACTTATTATTCTTGCTGTAGTCAGTAGCATGGTAATTCAGGGCCATGTTGATTTTTTTATGATAGGGCAGGTTATTATTGCAACAGTTATATTTTTTATGGTAGCGATTATAATAGGCCCTTGGTTATTAAATAAATCAATCAGGTACTTTCACTTTCTAGACTTATGGGAAGAAAAATTATTTATTTCATTTATTTTTGTGATGTTTTTTGCCTGGCTTGCAACGGTAGTAAACCTTGCTTCTATTATTGGCGCATTTGCTGCTGGATTGATTATTAATGATAGCTTTTTTGAAAATAAAGAAAATTCACGTCAGCATAGTTTAAGAATTAACGATCTAATCTCACCCATTGAATCTTTACTAGCTCCTTTGTTTTTTATGTTAATCGGCTTACAAGTTAAGTTAGAGACATTTATGCATTGGCAAGTGATTATTATGGCTAGTGGTTTGATTGCTGCTGCGGTTATAGGGAAATTACTTAGCGGGCTTGGAGGAAATAAAAAAGATGATCGTATGCTAATTGGCATTGGTATGCTGCCTCGAGGTGAGGTAGGATTGGTTTTTGCTTCAATTGGAAGGACCCTAGGGGTCATTTCTGATCAACTTTTTTCTGCCATTATTTTAATGGTTATCATTACCACAGTGATTGCGCCACCTTGGCTAAAGAGCCGCTATACTAGACAAAAGGTGAAGCTTTAAATGATTAATTTATCTCAGGTATTAAATGATGTCAGACGAGCATTAGAAGAAGATATCGGGAGTGGGGATGTCAGTGCTGCTCTATTAGCAGCAGATTTATATGCCCAAGCAGAAATTATTTCTCGTGAACCTATGGTATTATGCGGAGGGCCTTGGGTAGAGGCTGCTTTTCGGGAAATAAATCCATCTATCGAGCTTACGTGGTTAGTTAATGAAGGAGATTGGTTACCGAAAGCGACAACGTTATGCCTTGTTAAGGGTTTAGCTAGAGATATACTAACCGCTGAGCGCTGTGCTTTAAACTTCTTACAAACTTTGTCAGCAACAGCAACACAAACACATCATTATGTTAAGGAATTGCAAGGGACTAAGGCACGTCTATTAGATACAAGGAAAACACTACCTGGCCTCCGTTATGCGCAAAAATATGCCGTTGTTTGTGGTGGAGGCGTTAATCACCGTATGGGACTATATGACGCATTCTTAATAAAAGAAAATCATATTAAAGCATGTGGCTCAATTACCAATGCTATCAAGCGGGCGCGGGAAACTAATACTAATTTATTAGTGGAAATTGAAGTTGAAACCATGAATGAATTACGAGAAGCTTTGCAAGCCAAGCCCGATCGGATTTTGCTTGATAATTTTACCCAACCTATGCTTATAGAAGCTGTAAGCTTAAATGTTCCACATCAATGTGATTTAGAAGCATCAGGAGGAATAAATCTTGCCAATATTAAAGCAATTGCTCAAACAGGGGTAGATTATATTTCAATAGGTAATATCACTAAATCAATTCAAGCGATTGATTTAAGTTTGTTAATTAGATCTTGTTAGCAAATCAGGAAGAACCATGAAGCCAAAAATCGTTTTCACAGGCGGTGGCACTGCAGGGCATGTGACTCCAAATTTAGCTTTAATTGAAGCAGCAAAGCAAGAAGATTGGCAAGTTAATTATATAGGATCAAAAAATAGTGTAGAGGAAAATATAATCAATAATGCTGGCCATATACCTTTCTACGGTATTAGCTCAGGTAAGCTGCGACGTTATTTTAGTTGGCAAAATTTTCTTGATCCATTTCGAATTTTCTTAGGAATTATTCAATCTTATTACTTGTTACGAAAACTTAAAGCGCAGGTTGTCTTCTCTAAAGGAGGTTTTGTTGCGTTTCCAGTAGTATTAGGTGCTTGGTTAAATCGTATACCCGTTATTATTCATGAGTCTGATATGACCCCTGGGTTAGCAAATAAGCTAAGCTTTCCTTTTGCTAATAAAATTTGTGTTAATTTTGAGCTGGCAAAAAAACATTTTAAGCAAAACAGGCCAGTTGAAGTAACAGGAACCCCAATTAGGCCGGAACTGTTTTCAGGCTCTCGTACACATGGGTTAGAATATTGTCACTTTACCGATGAAAAACCTTGTTTATTAGTAATAGGCGGTAGTCAAGGTGCCAGTAGTTTAAATGCAATTATTCGTCAATCACTCAATGAGTTGACACAAACTTTTCAAGTTATTCATTTGTGTGGAAATGGAAAGAAAGATATTTCTTTAAGTCAACAAGGTTACTGTCAATTTGAATACGTAGATAAAGAGTTACCTGATTTATTTGCCGCAGCTGATTTAGTTGTATCACGTGCCGGTGCTAATTCACTTTGTGAATTGTTGGCATTACAAAAACCGCATGTATTAGTTCCTTTGTCTTTGAAAGCCAGTCGAGGTGATCAGATTCAAAATGCTCACTACTTTAGCCAATTAGGTATTAGCACGGTACTTGATAATGATACCTTAACAAGTCAGGCGTTAGTCCAATCAGTTAAACAGATTTATCTTAATAAAGACGAAATCGTTGCTAGAATGAAAGCACTACAAATCGAACCTGCAACAACTAAAATTTTAACTATCATTAAGGAGCAATTGCATGCTGAATCCCGAAATTTTGTATAAATTTATTACACAAGAATGGGATAATGCAATTTTGCCTAGCTTATGTGATTATATAAAAATACCTAATAAATCCCCGCATTTTGATCCGGATTGGGAAAAAAATGGCTATATGGAGCAAGCTGTTTGTCATATCGCTCATTGGTGTAGATTATATGCGCCTCCTGGCACAAATTTAGAAGTTATTCGTCTTCCAGGCCGTACCCCGTTATTATTTTTAGATATTCCTGGTACGATTAACGATACAGTACTTTTGTATGGTCATCTTGATAAACAGCCGGAAATGGTTGGCTGGCAAGAGGGTTTAGGTCCATGGGAACCCGTATTGCGAGAAGAGCGCCTTTACGGTCGTGGTGGCGCTGATGACGGTTATGCTGCTTATGCTTCCTTAACTGCCATTCGCGCTTTACAAAATCAACACTTGCCTCATGCACGTTGCGTGTTAATTATTGAAGCGTGTGAGGAAAGTGGTAGTTATGACCTGCCTTTTTATATGGAAATGCTTAAAGAAAGAATAGGTGTTCCTTCTTTAGTGATTTGCCTTGATTCTGGCGCGGGTAATTATGAGCAATTATGGATGACTACCTCCCTTCGAGGTAATGTTGTTGGTGAGTTAAAAGTAGAAGTTTTAACAGAAGGAGTTCATTCGGGAAGTGCCAGTGGCATTGTTGCTGATAGTTTTAGGATAGCTCGTCAGTTACTTAATCGCATTGAAGATGAAGTAACAGGAGAAATTACTTTATCAGCACTTTATTGCGATATTCCAGAGCAACGAAGAGAGCAGGCTGTTGATTGTGCTAATGCCTTAAAGGAGGTTTATAAAGCATTTCCTTTTCAATCTGGTGTTAAACCTATTAATAAAGATGGAACTGAATTAATTCTAAACCGTACTTGGCGACCTGCTTTAGCTATAACTGGCGCTGCTGGTTTGCCTGCTATTGCGGATGCTGGGAATGTGCTTAGGCCAAAAACAGCTTTAAAATTATCAATGCGTCTGCCACCTCTAACAGAGCCAAAACAAGCAGCGTTAGCAATGCAAAAGGCGTTAACAGAAGATCCACCTTATCATGCTCATGTTACCTTCAATATTCATGATAGCGCGCGTGGTTGGCATGCGCCATTAGTAGCAGATTGGTTTGCCCAAGCGGTCAATGATGCATCAATGACTTTTTACGATAAGCCTGCAGTTTATATGGGTGAGGGTGGCACCATTCCTTTTATGGGTATGTTAGGTGAACTATTCCCAGAAGCACAATTTATGATTACAGGTGTTCTTGGGCCCCACTCTAATGCGCATGGTCCTAATGAATTCTTACATCTTAATATGGCAAAGAAATTAACTGCCTGTGTTTCCTTTGTGTTGGAACGACACGCAAATCGAAATTTGTAACTTTGAGGGTCTCAATATAGAAACCTTTCTAGAGCCTGTTAATAATTACCCACAAGCCCTACGTGGTGCGGCTTGTCCGCGCCATCCAGAAAATCATAGCTTCAGTTGTAGCCTGGGTGAAACGAAGTGAAACCCGGGTTTCGGCCCGATGGGCCTACACCCAGGCTACCTAGTCTTTTTGTAAATTTATCCACTAACAATGCATTTCGATAGTAAAGCAATATAGCTTCTTGTTACTCATTTGATTTTTAGCAAATCAATTATTCAGCAATAAATTACTTAAATAAATCAATAAAATTATATCTTTTTTCACTCGACAATTTTTAAAATTGCTGACATACTTCGCCTACTTCAGTGAAGGAAAATTACTGAAGCGAGATTAGTTTATCTCATAGTCCAATCAATACGGAGAAAATAATGAAAATAAGACATTTAGTCGGTGTGGTATGTTTTTTTGTTTTACCTTCCTTTTCTTATGCTGCCCCCTCAAATCATTCATCGGCAATTTCCATAACTGATAAACAGATTAATTTAAATACAGCTGATATTAAACTGCTAACTAAATCTGCTAAAGGTATTGGTGCAAAGCGAGCTCAAGCTATTATTAAATATCGACAGGATCATGGGAAATTTAAATCGGTAAATGATTTAGCACAAGTACCTGGTTTTGGTCAAAAATTTGTTACCAGTCATCTTGAGGAATTACAGCGAGTTTTTACAGTGAAATAGCTTAACTTAATAGGTGGTTTCATTACCACCTAGCTGAAATTTTTGTTTAAATTAAAGATACTTCACGGTAAAAATCTGATAGAAATTGGTTGAAAAAATTTGTTGAAGCAGTCTTAATAATTAGCTATTGCGAATAGTTTTCTATCCTTAAAGCTGTTATTGATGCGGGGGCTCAGTTTTAAATGAATTTTCTAACATAGAATCATATTGTTTTTTTAAATCGGCAAAATCTTTTGCATGTTTAGATTCAAAAAGAGTCACGCCTATCTTCGTTTTTGCAATATCTGCACCTATTTGCCACTCATTGTCTGTGACGTTTCCGTCTTTAACTCGCTCTAATAGAAGCTGATGCGCTTTATACTGAATTTGCTCCATAAGAAAATGCAAAGTAGTTTGACCAAGAACTTTAGTTTCCGCATGTAAATGTTTTAAACTACTTTTATTTTTTAAGATAGTTAATAGTTGTTGTAATTCAGAAAGAGACGATGCCTCTTTAATTAAAGCTTCCATACCAAATTTTGTGTCATTTAATTTGTCTTGGGCTGATATCATAGGTAACTGGGCTCGGCTTTCCATACCCTTAACTATTACTTGTATTCTATCTTTTCCTACTTGTGGCTTTTCCTTTAGAGTTTTTTCATCTTCTTCTTTCTCTTTATCTAGCCCCTTCTTTTTCTCGTGGATTGCTTTTTGATCGCTTTTTTCTTTTTTTTTCTCTTTACTTAGACTCTCCTTTTCCTCTTTTTCTGCAAGCTTTCTCTTATGTTCCTCAGCTACTAATTTTTCACTTTGTTGCATTATATCTTTAAGTTCGCTGTGAGTTCTAAGTTTAGAGTAAATACTATTAGCTATGTTTGAAAAACCTAAAATATTAAATTCTGTAAAATGTTTATAACTTGGTTGATATCCTCGTTTAGCTGGCTCTTTTGGCGCGCCTTGCCACTCTTCCTCGAATGAATCCCAAGTAATTTTAAGTTCAACTAGTTTCTTTATGAGTTCCAGTTTATTATCGCTATCGGCAATAGCCTGAGGAAATTGCTCTAAAAACTCGCTATATTTAGCTCCTTGCCAATCTGCAGCTCGTTGAAAAAAATCTCTAATTTCTTCTATTTCAGTGGTCTTTAAAGTTTCTAATTTTTTAAGAATCTCTTGCATGACAACTTACCTAGGTTTTCAATGAATTTAAATTTATTATAGATGAGTTTTGTTTCTTTTAGATTCAAAAATAATCTATTTGGACTTTTTTATTTCAACAGTGTAGTATTTAATCATTAGAAAATTTGATTGTTAAATAATTTGTCTTTTTTTATTAATCCTATTGCTATTTTTAGTATATCTGATAAATTTTTAAACTAATTTTGATCGTTATAATTACAAAACATCACAAACAAATGTCGATTTTTAGGCAAATTTAGGATACAGTACTCTCCCAAAAAAGTTTGAGGGTGATGTAGTCTATGTTAAGGAAATTAAGGGGTGTTTTTTCCAATGACTTATCTATTGATTTAGGTACTGCCAATACCTTAATTTATGTTAGGGACAAAGGAATTGTTTTAAACGAACCTTCAGTCGTAGCTTTACGAAGTGAGTCAGGACAAAAACGTGTTGCAGCCGTTGGCTTAGAGGCTAAACGAATGTTAGGCCGAACCCCTGGCAATATCAATGCTATTCGTCCAATGAAGGATGGCGTAATAGCAGACTTTTTTGTTACCGAGAAAATGTTGCAGCATTTTATTCACAAAGTACATGAAAATCGTTTTCTAAGACCAAGTCCACGCGTGCTTGTTTGCGTACCCTGCGGGTCAACACAGGTTGAAAGACGCGCGATTAGAGAATCAGCAATGGGTGCAGGCGCTCGAGAAGTATTTCTTATTGAAGAACCCATGGCAGCCGCTTTAGGTTCAGGTATGCCTGTCGAAGAGGCAAGTGGTTCTATGGTAGTTGATATTGGTGGTGGTACAACTGAAGTCGCTATCATTTCTCTAAGCGGCATTGTTTATCATCAATCTGTCCGGATAGGTGGAGACAAATTTGATGATGCTATCGTTTCGTATGTTCGACGTAATTATGGCACCTTAATTGGCGAAACAACCGCAGAGCGTATTAAGCATGAAATTGGTTCAGCTTTTCCAAGCCGTGATCTTTTTGAAATTGAAGTAAGAGGAAGAAACTTAGCAGAAGGTGTTCCACGCAGCTTTACTTTAACCAGTGCTGAAATTCTAGAGGCATTACAAGAGCCACTTTCAGGGATAGTAGGTGCAGTAAGAGCGGCGCTGGAATTAGCACCACCAGAATTAGCAGCAGATATTGCTGAGCGTGGAATGGTGTTAACAGGTGGTGGCGCCTTGTTAAAGAACATGGACACCCTTTTGATGGAAGAAACAGGGCTACCCGTTTTAGTCGCAGAAGATCCCTTAACTTGCGTCGCTCGGGGTGGTGGTAAGGCACTTGAAACAATGGATTTACGTGGCGGTGATTTCCTCTCAACCGAATAACTATAAGAATAGGTTGTTTTCGCGTGGCAAACATCATTTTTTAGGTTTTTTGTTTGCCTGCGTTCTATCTATTGGACTTATGTTTTCCGATTATCATTATCACTATTTAAATAGTGTTCGCCATGCTTTTTCTTTTATTGTAGCGCCCCTACAATATGTCGTTGACTACCCGGTTCGTATTATAGGGTGGGTGCAATCCCTAGTGAGTACTAAAACAGCATTAATCAATGAAAATATGCAGCTGCGTTATCAGCAAACGCTCTTAGAAGCAGAGTTACAAAAATTACTTGTCATTAAAGAAGAAAATTTGCAACTAAGAGAGTTACTTCTAACATCATCAAGAGCCAAGATGAAAGCCATGGCAGCTCAAATTTTAGCTGTAGATACCACTATTGCCAGGCAAATCGTTGTTTTAAATAAAGGCAGGCGCGATGGTGTGTATGTTGGTCAGCCTGTATTAGATGCCAAAGGGGTTATGGGACAGGTGATTGATGTTGGTTACATGACAAGTACGGTTTTACTTATTTCTGATGCTAAAAGTGCGGTTCCTGTAAGAAATAATCGTACAGGCGAGCGTGCTATCTTAGCGGGCTTAAACAGTATTAGTCAGTTATCTTTAATTAATTTACCTAGAACCTCATCGATAGCTAAGGGCGACTTACTCGTCACTTCAGGATTAGGCCGTCTCTATCCGGAAGGGTATCCGGTTGGCAAAGTAGAAAGTGTTAAAAGTGTTCCAGGCGAAGCGTTTATTAAAGTGGATGTAAGCCCAATTGCCTTATTAAATAGAAATCGTCTAGTGCTTTTAATATGGCCAGATAAAGAGCAAGCAGAATTGACTGCTCAAATTAATGAGCGTATGAATATTATTGAGGCTTCTTAAGGGATTTCTACTATTATGCGTCTATCTATTGCGTTTATTGTCGCCCTTTGCTTAACAATTTTTCCTATGCCTAGCCTATTAATGGGTATTAAGCCGCCTTGGTTATTACTACTTATTTTATATATGCAATTTTATTTACCTGATCGTTTTAATCTGTTCAGCTTAATGATACTTGGACTTATTTTAGATGCATTACTATCGACTGTAATTGGTGAACACGTATTAGCTTTATCGTTAACAACTTGGATTGCTAGTAGCAAAGCTAGACGATTTTACTTCTTTTCTATGGGCCAGCAGATGGCTTTAATAGGTTTTTTCTGCTTGCTATATCAGCTTATTATGGTTATAACCGATGCCTTTTTAGGCTTTCACGTTAATTTGGTATTCATCCTTGTTAACACGATAATGAGTGTTTTAATATGGCCTTGGTTAAGACTTATTGCTGATGATATGATACGCAACAAAATCAAAGCTTATCGTACGTAAGTGATCAGCCCTTCACCAAGATATTGACATACCCCTTGATCTATTACTATCGAACTTAAGATGAATTCGTTAGTGTAAGTAGACGATATTCTCCTGGTAATAAGTCATCCAAAGACCAATCAGCTATACGATACCGAACAAGTCTTAAGGTTGGAAAACCTATGGTCGCAGTCATCTTACGAATCTGATGATTTTTCCCCTCACAAAGAATTATTTCTAACCAGGTTGTAGGAACCGATTTTCTAAAGCGAATGGAAGGTACCCTTTCCCAGAGTTTCGGTTCATTGATACACTTAACAGCAGCTGGTAAGAAATGAGTTTCTTTAAGTTTTAAACCTTCTCGTAACGGCTGTAAATCATCTTCGGTAGGTTTTCCCTCGACTTGAACCCAATAATATTTACGTTTATTGTAGCTAGGATGACTTAATTTATGCTGGAGTTTACCGTTATCAGTTAAAATTAGTAGGCCTTCACTATTTTTATCTAACCGTCCTGCTGCATAAAAATTAGGCAAAGCAATAAATTCAGCAAGTGTTTTTTCACCAAAATTACCAGTAAATTGACTAAGAACACCGTAAGGCTTATTAAAAAGTAAGATATTAGCCATTCTAAAGATTGTATCCTAATCGCTACCCACTAAGCTTTATACTGCGTTGCAAGTTCACTCGGTTCAGTCATGTACTCCTATGTACAATTCTTCACCTCGCTTCATTTGCGCCTTGTCTAAAGTTTATTGGGTGACGCTATATAAAATTATAATTATGGCGTTATTCTTTCTTGGGGCAAGTGTTTTCGCATGATATGATGTTTATCTTTAAAAGTAGGGGATATCGATGACATTTGAGAAAATTCATATACCAGAGCAGGGACAAGCAATTACTTGTGCTAATGGACGGTTAAATGTACCTGATTTTCCAATTATTCCATTTATTGAAGGTGATGGAATCGGGGTAGATGTAACGCCTGCAATGCGTAGTGTTGTTGATGCTGCTGTTGCTAAATCTTACGGTGATAAGAAAAAAATTGCCTGGATGGAAATTTATGCTGGAGAAAAGGCAACCCAAGTTTATGGGGGTGATCAATGGCTACCAGTTGAAACATTGCAAGCAATTAAGCAATTTGTCATTGCAATTAAAGGGCCATTAACGACACCTGTTGGTGGTGGGATTCGCTCATTAAACGTAGCCATTCGCCAGGAGCTTGATTTATATACCTGTTTACGCCCTATTAGGTATTTTGCAGGAACGCCAAGCCCATTAAGAGAGCCTTGGAAAACAGACATGGTTATTTTTCGTGAAAATTCTGAAGATATTTATGCAGGCATTGAATGGCAAGCAAATAGTGAAAATGCTAACAAAGTCATTAATTTCTTAACTCATGAAATGGGCGTTACCAAAATTCGTTTTCCGGAAAATTGTGGTATAGGTGTTAAGCCTGTTTCTGAGCAAGGAACAGCGCGTTTAGTAAGAGCGGCTATTCAATATGCAATTGATAACGATAGGGATTCTGTAACTTTAGTGCACAAGGGTAATATTATGAAATTTACTGAAGGTGCATTTAAAGAATGGGGTTATCAAGTAGCACGTAATGAATTCGGCGCTGAACTATATGAAGGCGGGCCATGGATGAAGTTAACTAATCCTAAGACTGGTAAGCCAATTATTGTAAAAGATGTAATAGCAGATGCTTTTCTGCAACAAATCTTATTACGTCCAGAAGATTATAGTGTTATTGCTACACTTAACTTAAATGGTGATTATATTTCTGATGCTCTAGCTGCACAAGTAGGAGGTATTGGTATTGCGCCAGGTGCTAACTTAAGTAATGAAGTTGCAGTATTTGAGGCAACCCATGGAACTGCACCAAGATATGCAGGGCTTGATAAAGTGAATCCAGGATCGCTAATTTTATCAGCAGAAATGATGTTACGCCATTTAGGATGGGTAGAAGCTGCTAATTTAATTATTCAGTCTATGGCAGATACAATTGAGTCTAAGACGGTAACATATGATTTTGCTCGTATGATGGATGACGCAAATTGTGTTAGCTGTTCAGGCTTTGCAAAAGCAATGATTGAAAATATGTAAGTTAATACACTGAGTTAACTAGGTCTCTTTTAAATTTTATCAAAGTGAAAAGGGATCAATAATTTTCTAAAGTTTTGCATAATAATTGCTAAAAGAAGCTATAATTAACTTAAATTAAGTTAATTATATTCCCTAAGGGAAAACTGCCTTAATGCGTATATTAAGACTTGTTTTCCCTGAAATGACTAATAAACCTTAATAAATTAACTTCAGCATTTAGGTCGAACTAATTAAATTCAAGCTAAAGATTTAATTAATTTGGGATAGCTATTGCAACTATCCTGGGTATCTTGGTGTTGAATTTAATGTAAGTAAGAATGGTTTTTTGATGACATCGTTTTATAGAAAAAAGAGATTAAAAACTTAATATAAATCCAATATAACTTCTATTTAGGAATGTCAAAATGGGTTCTATCTAATCATCGTGATGTACATTGTCACAAAGTTTGATTTTTTAGAGTAATAAAATCATTTTTTTACTGGCCAAATGCTCATTGAAAGTCTATAAAATTAGTAAAGGGTATAAAGATGAGTGGCCGGTATTTAGAAGAATATATTGAACATGAAAACGCAGAGGCAGAAGTTCTCCCTGCAGTCAAAGTTCCGAAGAAATATAAGGTAATTTTATTGAATGATGACTATACACCAATGGATTTCGTAGTAGATGTATTAAAGCGTTTTTTTCGACTAAATGAAGAACTGGCAACCCAGATTATGTTACAAATTCATATTTTGGGAAAAGGGGTGTGTGGTATTTATACCAGGGATATAGCAGAGACTAAAGTTGCTCAGGTAAACGATTATGCCAGAGGCCATGAGCATCCTCTACTATGTACGATGGAGCCGGAATAATGCAGGTGGGTGAAGAGGAGCAATGCCAATGTTAAACAAAGAACTTGAATTCACCTTAAATCTTGCTTTTAAGGAAGCTAAAGAAAAACGTCATGAGTTTATGACAGTTGAACATCTACTGTTGTCTTTACTTGATAATCCCGCTGCAGGTAATGTTCTCCAGGCTTGTGATGCAAATATTGAAGCACTAAGGCGAGATCTAATTGAATTTATTGATGAAACGACGCCCCGAATTCCTGAAGGGGAGCATGATAGGGAAACGCAGCCTACTTTAGGATTCCAACGTGTTTTGCAGCGCGCTGTTTTTCATGTGCAATCAGCTGGTAAAACAGAAGTAACAGGTGCTAATGTCTTAGCAGCTATTTTTAGTGAACAAGAAAGCCAAGCAGTTTACTTCCTACGACGCGAGAATATTACTCGTTTAGACGTTATTAATTACATCTCTCATGGCGTATCTAAATACCATAATAATGAGGCCAATGATCATCTAAGTTCTGCTATGGATGAAGAAGCTATGTCTGGTGAAGGTAGTGAGTCACCTTTAGAAAGCTATTGTTTAAATCTTAATAGACGAGCTCGTTTGGGTAAAATTGATCCGCTTATTGGCCGCCATGAAGAAATTCAACGAACTATTCAAGTGCTTTGTCGCCGTCGTAAAAACAATCCGTTGCTGGTTGGTGAAGCAGGGGTCGGTAAAACGGCTATTGCTGAAGGGCTGGCTAAACGTATTGTAGATGGCGAAGTGCCAGAATCAATTAACAATTGCGTTGTTTATGCGCTTGATTTAGGCGCTTTATTGGCTGGTACAAAATACAGAGGTGATTTTGAAAAGCGTCTAAAAGCTGTATTAAAGCAACTAGGTCAACAAGACGGCGCTGTATTATTTATTGATGAAATTCATACCATTATTGGTGCAGGCGCCGCTTCAGGTGGGGTTATGGATGCATCAAACTTAATAAAACCTTTACTTGCCAATGGCGAATTAAAATGTATAGGCTCAACGACTTACCAGGAATATCGAGGTATTTTTGAAAAAGACAGGGCACTTGCTCGTCGATTCCAAAAGATTGACATCAGTGAGCCTACTATTGAAGAAACCTTTGAAATCCTTAAAGGATTAAGATCAAAATTGGAAGAGCATCACGGTGTTAAATTTTCTGTTCCTGCCTTAAAAGCTGCAGCTGAATTATCCGCTAAATATATCAATGATAGATTTCTTCCTGATAAAGCCATTGATGTCGTTGATGAAGCAGGCGCTTATCAAAATTTATTAACAGCTAATAAACGTCGTAAGATCATTAATGTAAATGAAATTGAAAGTGTTGTTGCCAAAATTGCAAGAATTCCTCTTAAAAAGGTCTCTGCTAGGGATAAAGATACATTACGCAATTTAGAGCGCGATTTAAAACTGTTAGTTTATGGTCAAGATGATGCCATTACAGCATTAGCCTCAGCTATTAAACTGGCTCGTTCTGGATTACGAGATCAACAAAAACCTGTTGGTTGTTTCTTATTTGCAGGGCCTACAGGCGTAGGTAAAACAGAAGTTACACGACAATTGGCTAATGTTTTAGGTATTGAGCTTTTACGTTTTGATATGTCTGAATACATGGAAAAACATACTGTGTCCCGTTTAATCGGCGCCCCTCCAGGTTATGTTGGTTATGATCAAGGTGGATTGTTAACCGAGGCCGTAACTAAAAATCCACATTCAGTTTTATTACTCGATGAAATTGAAAAAGCTCATCCTGATGTATTTAATTTACTGCTCCAAATTATGGATCATGGTACGTTAACTGATACAAATGGTCGTCAAGCCGATTTCAGACATGTCATTTTAGTAATGACTAGTAATGCAGGAGCTGCTGAGATTACCCGAAATTCAATTGGTTTCTCATTCCAGGATAATAGTAATGACGGATTAGAGGCAATCAAAAAACAATTTAGTCCTGAGTTTAGGAATCGCTTAGATGCAATTATTAACTTCGCTTCTCTCAATACTGATACGGTAGGGCTCATTGTTGATAAATTTATTATGGAGCTAGATGAGCAGTTAAGTAATAAAGGCGTAACGTTTAAAGTAGATAAAGCAGCTCGTGATTGGCTAATTGAACATGGTTATGATAGAACGATGGGCGCTCGTCCAATGGCTCGTTTAATTCAAGAACAGATTAAAAAACCATTAGCAGATGAATTATTGTTCGGAAAACTAATGAAGGGTGGCCATGTTGTTATTAGAGTAAAAGATGGGAAGTTACATTTTGACAGTCATGATCATCGTGAAGGTGTCATTTAACACCTTAGTATATGCAATACTTTCCGCCTAATAGAGGCGGAATTTTTTATCTTTGAAAATATTTAACTTCTTAGTGATTTTCCATAAATGCATTTGCTTGAATCAAGACTCCTAGCTACAATTACAAAACTCTATGTAAAATAATGAATTAGATTTTTAGGTACTTTATGCTAAGCGTAATTATTATCAGTAAAAATGAAGAAGCTAATATTAAACGTTGCCTAGAATCCATAAGCTGGGCGGACGAAATTATAGTACTTGATTCAGGAAGTATTGATAATACAATTGCCATTGCGCAGCAATATACAGATAACGTTTATAAGAGTGAAGATTGGCATGGCTATGGTATTCAAAAGCAACGTGCGCTTAATCTTGCTACTGGCGATTGGGTCTTAAATATTGATGCCGATGAATCAGTTTCAGAGCATCTGCGGACAGCCATTGAAGAAGCTATCGAATCTGAAGAGGCAGATGCTTATCGAATTCCTATCTGTATGAATTTCTATGGTAAGCCTCTACGTTATTCATCAAGTCCTAAAAGGCATATACGCTTATTTAAACGCGAAGCTGCCCATTATAGTGACGATATTGTGCATGAAAAAATTATTTTACCGCCAGAAGCACGAATTGGGAAAATAACGCTCCCTATTATGCACCACTCATTTCGAGATGTAAGTCATGCATTGTATAAAATTAATCGCTATACCTCTTATAGTGCTAAAATAAGATCCCAAAAGGGTGAGCCACCAGGAATTATGAAAATCCTGTTTAGTACTGGCTGGATGTTTTTTCGCTGCTTTTATCTACAGCGTGGGTTTATGGATGGGGTGGCTGGATTTCTGCTAGCTGTTTTCAATGCTCAAGGTACCTTTTATCGAGGCATTAAACAGATTTATCCTGATGTCAAACATAGCGTTTCGTTATCGCCTCTTAGACAAGACGTACAGGAAGTGGCAGATTTACCATCTGGCCAATTGCCAACTGATAACAATCAAATTATAAAACAAAAGCAAGATTCTGAGGAAAATTTACCTGCAGCAACCGACCATTCCCTTCAGCAAGAAAGCGAACAAGAGCAAGTGGCTGAGAAAATCATTGAGAAAGACGAATTAACTCCTGAAGTTACTTCTACAGATGAAAATGTCATTGAAGAACAGCATATATCTAATTATGAAGACGAGCTTATTGAGCCAGAGAAACCCTTAGATGATGTTCCTTCAAAAAAGAAAAAGAAAGAGTAATTTATGATGTTATAGGAGATCTACGTAATGTGTCTTTTTCATCATGAATTCCACAGATTAAACCGGCATTTTGCTTAAATAACTCACATCATTACTTTGCCAGAGAGAATCGTTCAAAAATTAACCTCAATACGACTTTATAAATGGATCCCCGCCTGCGCACTATTGTCTGGTTAAAAGAAGGGAGGAGTAGATTGGGCTAAACGAAGTGCAGCCCAACAAATTATGAATAGGCTACCTGTCTTGTGACTGAAACTGTTGGGCTGCGCTATGCTTAGCCCAACCTACCTTACTCTACTTAACAATCTAGAATACTAATTTGAGCTGTTGCCAGTATTGATTATATAAATTAAGTGTCTCTTCACCAACATCACGTTGGAAAATTCCTTTCTTTAATATTTCTGGTGGGGGATAGACAACTGGGTTGTTGCGAACCGCGCTAGAAAGAAGAGCACGGCCTTGTAAATTAGTAATGGCTTGTCCGGTAATTAATGCGACTTGCGAAGCAATAGTAGGTTTAAGCAAAAAATTAATAAAAGTAAGCGCTTCTTCTGGATGCGGTGCGTTCTGAGGGACAGCTAAGCAATCAACCCAGATAATAAAACCATCTTCAGGGTAGATAAAATGAACATTGCTATTTTCCTTAGCTGCCTTATAAGCATCCGCATTCCAAGCAGAGCCCAAGGAGGCGTCTTCATCAATCATGATTGCTTGAATGCTATCGCTAGCAAATATTCTAATATTGGGCACAAGCTTAACAAGCTCATTATAAGCTGCTTTAATAAGGTTTGGGTCCTTTGTATTAGGATCAAAACCTAAACTAAGTAAGGCAATCGCAAATACTTCACGTGAATCATCAAGCATCATTAATTGATTAGACCAACGTTTATCCCATAAAGCCCGCCATGTTGTAGGAGGAGTAGTAATGTTTCTACTATTAAAAAAGATCCCTGTTGTTCCCCAAATAAAGGGAATGCTATAGTTATTGCCTTTGTCGTAGTCATTTTGAGTAAATTTTTGATCAAGATTGCTAATGTTAGTTAGCTGGCGATGATCAAGTTTAGCAAGCATATTTTGATTGCGCATCCGCTCCACAAAATAGGCAGATGGTAAAATAACATCATAAATACCTTGTCTACTTGCTTTTAATTTAGCGTACATTGTTTCATTGCTGTCATAAGTAGAAAAATTAACGGTAATACCCGTTTCTTTTTCAAACTGCTGAACAATTTCTTTAGGAATTTCCCCGCCCCAGACATAAACATTTACTACTGATTTAGCGTATACAGTTGAACAAAAAAAAGAGATTAATAATAAGCCAAATCGCTTCATAATGTTTTACCTGTAAGTCGATAAGAGAAAGTAACTAAAATCATCGAAAGCAAAAAAGTGATCGTGCATAAAGCGTTAAGTTCAGGTGTAACGCCTGTACGTACTAAGGAGTAAATTGCTAGCGGTAAAATATTAAAATCGGGACCTGCAACAAAATAACTAATCATGACGTCATCAACAGAGAGCGTGAAACTTAAGAGGAAAGCACTTAATACCGCAGGCCATAATAAAGGAAGTAAAATTTTAGATAGTGCTATATACCGACTTGCGCCTAAATCAAGAGCACTGAAATAAATATTTGGATCTAGAGTATTTATACGTGACTTAATCGTTAAAATAACAAAAGGGAGACAAAACGTAATATGAGCGATTAATAAGCTAAAAAATCCCAGTGGTATTTGCGTTACATTAAAGAAAATAAGTAAAGCAACCCCTAATACTAAATCAGGAATAATAATAAGTAATAAAAGTAAGATGTAAAAAATTTTTTGTTTTTTGGCACGAAATAGAAACAAATTAACACTTGCTAGCAAGCCTAACAAGGTAGCAATGAAAGATGCACAAAAACCTAAGAAAATGGAATTAAAAAAAGCAGACCACAGCCCTCTATCTTGAAAGAGTTCGTAATACCAACGCCACGTAAAGCCCTGCCATTGAAGTGAAAATCTAGCATCATTAACAGAATACAGAATTAAAATAAAAATAGGTATATAAAGCAGAGCAAAAACAGACATTAAAAAACTGCGTTGAATAAGCGCTTTCATTGAATAACCTCACTGCTTTTTTGGCGATAAAAAGCTAACAAAAGCAGCAATAGAAGAGTTAAAATTACACTGGTTGCCGAGCCTTGTGGCCAATTTTCTATGACTAAAAACTGATTTTGAATAAGATTGCCTAATAAAATGGAACGAGCACCGCCTAAGATATTGGGTATATAAAATAAAGTCATAGCAGGTAATAGCACTAATAAGCAGCCTGAGAGAATACCAGGTGCTGTATTAGGTAAGAACACACGGGTGAAAATAGCCCATTTTCCTGCACCTAAATCCTTCGCTGCTTCAATTAAGCGAAAATCAAAGCGTTCCATATTAGTAAAAATAGGCAATACCATAAATGGAAATAAATTATAAACTAACCCTGTAATGACAGCGAAATTCGAATACAATAAATTTAACGGCGTATGAATCAGATGAAATTTAAGTAATAACGCATTGAGTACGCCCTTATATTTAAGAATGGCAATAAGGGAATAAGTTCTAATTAAAGAGCTAGTCCAGAAAGGAATAATAATTAACAACAGTAAAACCGATTGATACCTCGATCTAATAAGTAAATAGCTAAAAGGATAGGCCAATAATAAACAACAACCCGTTGCCACAAGTGCAATAATTAAAGATCTAAAAAAGATTTTCGCAAAAACAGGGGTGAATAAAGCCGCATAGTTGTCGAGTGTTAAAGGTAAAGATACTAAATTAGTACTATCATTGGATAAAAAACTTGCTATTAAGACAAGCAATAAAGGAATAAAGCTAAAAATAATTAACCAAATATAAAGTATATAAAGAGAAACAGATTTAACCTTCATAAGGCAGTAAAACCTCCCAGCCGGGTAACCATTCAACCCAAACAGATTCGTTAGGTGAGTATTCTAATTTATCATCATCTTCGTCAAAGAACTCAGAAGCATTAATAAGTTTTCCAGAAGGTAATTCAACTTTAAGATCAACGGTTGATCCTTTATAAACAATTTCTACAATCCGCCCGGGTAGCATATTATTTGTATCATCTACTTCAGATAAACTCCAAACACGAATATCTTCTGGACGAACGACAAGATGTAGTTGATCACCAGGCTGATAATTGCCTGTATTTTTACAAGTTAATTCTACATTCTCAATAATCGTTGCTAATTGTTGGTTATCACTATTTTTAACTTCGATATCAAAAATATTTGTTTCACCTATAAATTTAGCGACCTCTAAATTTGCAGGATTTTCATACACTGCTCTTGGGGTGCCTATTTGCTCAATATGACCATGATTAAAGACTACAATTCTATCGGACATTGATAAAGCTTCTTCCTGATCATGGGTCACAAAAATAAAAGTCATGTTTAATTTTTTTTGTAATTGCTTTAATTCTGACTGCATGGCTTTACGTAAACGATAGTCAAGAGAACTTAAAGGTTCATCAAGTAATAAGACCTGCGGGCGATTAACAATAGCCCTTGCAATGGCTACCCGTTGTTGTTGTCCCCCACTTAGATGTTTAATATTACGATTGGCTAGGGATTCTAATTGTACAAGTTGTAAAGCTTCTGTAACCCGCTGACTAATTTCATTGCGATTAATTTTTTTACATTGCAAAGCAAAGGCAACATTATCAAATACCGATAAATGTGGGAAAAGCGCATAACTTTGAAATACCGTATGAACATCCCGTTTTTGTGGCGGTAGGCCATTAACACACTGGCCATTGATAAAAATCTCACCTTCGCTTGGCTGTTCAAAGCCAGATATAAGACGAAGTAATGTTGTTTTGCCACAACCAGAAGGGCCCAATAAGGTTAAAAATTCTCCATCTAATACAGACAGTGAAATATTGTTGAGGATTAGGGCACTGCCATAGGATTTATAGACTTGCCGAATTTCAATTAGCGGTACCGTCATGATAAGTTCAAAACAAAAGCATAATTATGATTGTTGACACCTAAATTGTCTAGTAACAATCAATAATACTTATCTATTTAGGCTAGGTAAGAATATAAACTAATTATAGGGATCACAATCATTGTGTCTTATGGTACCATGCGCTGAGCAAAGCTCAGAAATTCCACCATTATTACAAATGACCAGCCCCCCCTCATCGACTGTTAATACACCGCCCTGCCATAAACAGCAACCTTGCACGTTTTGTAAATCCATAATGGCATGACGTGTACAATAGCAAGAAGAATAATAGCCATTTTTACAAACTAAACGTCCTGCAGAAGAATCACAATAACTAACCCCGCCCATCTTCTCACAGCACTGGCCAAGGCAATGTTTTGGACAATCATCGCCGTGGCAATCGCCGCAGCGGCTTGCGTAAGCTTGTGTAAAGCAAATAGCAAATACCCAAACTGCAAACACTCGAGCAATTAATTGCATAAATTAGTTCCACAATTTTTTAGTTAAGAGAATAACATAAGTTATTAATTAAAAGGAATAAGCGGTTAAGATGTGTTGTTTTAGCTTAGCTTTAAATATTTTGCGAAACTAGCTAAACTTTACAATACGCTGATAGGTAATAATTGGCCTCTGGATAATTGACATGAAGCAAATCTTTTACTCCGTTATACTTTTTTTAAGTGGGCTTATTTCTCCTGACGATGTGCTTGCAGAGGATTTTTGTTCAAAAGCGTTAAACGAATTAAAAGATAAAGATTCCAGTTTAATTTCCGTAATAAAAATTAATACCACTAAGGATACACTTTATTCTACTACAGTAAAAACAAGTACTGACTGCCAAAATTTTCAGCCGTTTATTTCTGTGAAAAAACCTGACGCAATTAAGACCACCGGTGGTTTATGTGCGGTATTGCCTGCAGATGAAATAGAACCAGGATTATGTAGTTTACAAATTACTTTATGTATTGCTCAAAATAATTGCCAAACATTTACTATTAAGCTTGAATCGAATGGTAAGCACTATACGGCAGCAACACCGGCTTATTATGAAATGACTTTCTGCTAGACTTAATAGCTCTATTTAATTAGAGTCCAACATGTATAATCTATTAGATCTTATCTCTAAAGTAGTGAAACCGATAGGAAGTGAACGCCAAAGCAAATGAACCGGAACTTAAATTAGGTATACAATATATACCACCACAGTAATTAAACTTAGGTTAATGGTTATGTATGATAGCCTGTCCAGATTTATTTTTAGATGCTTAATAACAGCCAGTTACATCGCTTAAGCTAGGTATCCGTATAAGCTGAGGTCAACCAATTATCTCAACCTATTAAATAATCTCATAAGTTCGAATAATTATAAAATACAGTATTATTAAATCTTCCATTTAAATAAATATTAATTAATAATAGGATGGCTTTAACTCTACGACTTAAATTATTTTTCAGGATGAAACAATGAAAATTAAAACCAAATTTCTAATGACCGCTCTATTGCTCCCACTTCCACTTGCAGCAGCAAATTTTGATATTCATGGGGGCGGAGGTATTGCAAGATATCATATTTCTAATTCAAGCATAGCTATTAGTGGAGGAGAAATTGATACGTTAGGTGATCCTCATCAAGGTTGGGATCATGGTATTTATCAATTGGGCTTCAGTTTTTTTCCAGGTAGCGCTGTTCCTGAGCCTGGTGCATTTAATTTCTTGCATACAATGTCTTTTCAGATCAATGCTTATCATATAGCTGAAGACGATTTTACTGGCCCGGTTTATCGATTTGGTGATCGCTCCTTTCATGATTATAACTATACGATGAACATACGTAGTACTCGACTGATGGCTGATGCTGTTTTCAATGCATTTAGCTTTAATAACTTAGGTGTTTATGGCAAGGTCGGTATCGGTGAGGCCTGGAACCGAATTAGTTATTTTGATAGCGCAATTGATGGTATCGATTCAAATTCTATTTCTATACGCGGCAAAACTAGAAGTAATGTTGTTTGGGAAGCTGGCGCAGGCATTCAATATAACTTTACTGACCGTTTAGGTGTATCGTTTGAATACCTCTATGTAGATATGGATAGAGTAAGATTAGGTAATGCTAGTCCTTCTTCATGTTTAGGTAGTGTTATTTCACCAAGTGTTGATTTAGCCAGTAGTGCCTTTTTATTAAATTTACATTGGATGTTTGCTTAATCTTTTAAATTTAGGGGAATTTAAATGTTAAAAAAATTTAGCTATGGAATAGCCTTATGCAGTTTGATTTTACCTCTGTTAGGTATGGCCAAAAGTGAGGGATTAGTAGGTTGCGCAAAAAGTGAAGTATCTTTTATCCAAATACCTAATTTTGCTCCATTTATGACTACCTTCACTGCTCAATCTGGTGTTTACATTATCCGAAATAATAATACTAGAATGCCAATAAATTTGCAGGAAATTAGTTTAATTCGTAGCATAGGCGACACATTGCCAGATAGTGCTGCACTTATTGATAGATCATTTCCTAATACGTGCCAAACTTCATTAGCACCAGGTGCTACTTGTAATATACATGTAGTGTTATATCCAACAGTGCTTGGTACCTATAGTCGCTATCTCCACATAGGGATTAGTTCGCGTCAATGTAGGTTAGCTAGCCCGCCCTTCTTTGTGAATGTGACGCCTATTGTTGAGCCAGATGTGCCTGGCGTTGTATTTACTACGCCTTTCTTTAGCTGTTTACTTAATTCAAAGGCAGCATTAACCAGTAGCAATACTCCTACAAACAGTATTGTTCTTGGCGGTGTCTGTAGTGGTGCGCAGGTTAATGGTTTCACTGTCCCAGGGACTGCATTAGCAATACATAATAATGATGCAGTAGCAAATGCTGATTTAGCTGATACAGCTGCGCTTAATACTTCCTTAAGAGCGTTATGTCCCGCGTTTCCATTAGCAGGGCCAATTACCGGTACCTTTATTTCTGGCTCTGGCCCGCATTGTTTTACTGGCGCAACCGATTTAACAGGCCAAGTAGTTATAAGCGGCCCAGGGAATCACTTCTTTATTGTTGAAGAAGGACTTAACATTGCACCTGGTGCTCAAGTCATTTTAGTCAATGGTGCAACACCCGCTAATGTATTTTTCTCTACAAGTGGCCAAACCACCTTTGGAGATGGAAGCTTCTTCCAGGGTATTTTAATTGGTGAACAAGCTAACTTAACTATTGGTTCAGGTGTAACTGTTAGAGGTGCGGTGAAAAACCTTGGCGCTTCTTTTAATATCGGACAAGTCACTGTAAGTGCACCTTAATATTTAAGCAATTATCCTTTCTAGAAATAAAGGAGATCAATTGATCTCCTTTATTTATTTTAAAGTATACATAGACATAATTCGAATATGACTTTCTAGGTTTATCAATTGAATAACTTATATTAGTAGGACAACTAATGAGTGAACTATTCTTCATGAACTAATAAGTCAACCGATTCAATTTTTTGAAACTGTTGTGTTATCTTTTTAGCGGAAATAGTCACTTCGCCTACATCTTGATGGGCTAAATCAATATGCTTCGATAATTTATCCATTCTTTTTTCAAAGCGCTGAAAGTCTTGCGCAAGGGCTTGTAGGTGTTGTTGAATAATATGGACTTGTTTACGGGTGGCGTCATCTTTAAGAACCGCACGGGCTGTCGTTAACACAGCCATTAATGTACTGGGTGAAACAAGCCATACTTTAAGACGCTGTGATAGGGCGATTACATCAGGATAGCTTGCATGAATTTCAGCAAAGATAGCTTCTGCTGGAATAAACATCACCGCGCCGTCGGTCGTTTCGTTAGGAATAATATATTTTTCAGCAATGTCTTTGATGTGTTTTTGAATATCTTGGCGAAATTGCTGATGCAAGAGTTTTCTTTCTACCGAGCTAACATCGCTAGACATTAACTTTTGATAAGTTTCTAAGGGAAATTTTGCATCAATAACCACATGTCCGGTTGGCTCAGGTAAAAATAAAATACAATCCGCGCGTTTTTGATTACTAAGTGTATACTGCATGCGATAATGAGAGCTTGGGATCATGTTAGCAATTAGATTACCTAGTTGTACTTCACCAAAGGCACCACGGGCTCGTTTATCAACCAAAATATCTTGTAAATTAACAACGTGTGATGAGAGTTCCGTTATTTTTTTCTGCGCTTCATCAATAATAGTGAGTCGTCTAACAATATCCGTAAATGTCGTTGAGGTTTTCTCAAAACCTTCAGCTAATTTATGATTCACTTGCTGAGTTAAATTATTTAAGTGACTGCGTATTTCCTCAGTTAAGCTGTGTAAATGAGAGGTTAATGAATGAGCATGCTGCATAAAGCTATGATTAATTTGCTCCCGTACATCAGTCATCGATTGTTGAATGGTTTGGTTAATGAGTTGATGATTAGTTAATTGTCCCTGATTAATTTGCTCTAAAATACGTTGCTGATTGATTTGATGATGATCTTGTAAATCAAGTTGCAATTGATGTAATTCATCCACGATAAGCTGTTGTAATTTGTTAAATTGATCATCGGCATGTTGGCGAAACACAATGAAGCGCCTACAAAAGAAGAAAATAAAACAACATTGAAAGGCTAATAGAGCTATTATTCCTTGTGTCAGTGTAAACTGAGACCATCCAATCATATTAACCTAGGAGAAATATCGATGGGCGAATTATGTTCAAAAACAGGTTTGAGTTGGCCATAATCGATAAGTTGAATCAACCCCAAATAATACGGTGAAAGTTCTCGATTATCAATCTTATGTTTGAAAGAGAGGATTAAAGTAGAGTAACCTGGTGCTATCCAGTTGGCTGTTTGCGCAATTTCTATTGCATGCTTTTTGCCTTGCGCATCACCTTTAAAAAGAACAGCCTGGAGCATATAACGGCTGCCTGTCGCGACTTTAATAGTTGTAATAAATTTTAAAGAAGAGGGGAGTCTTGTAATTTTCGTAACCTGCGCTGAAGGAATGGCATAAGAAAAAGCGGTATGCGCATGGCGGTTGACAGTTTGATCACCAATTTTAGCACTGACATCTGTTTCTACATACCAGTTTTGGCCAGGAAAATTTTTTTCGTTATCAAGTTTTATTTTGCCCCGATAAAGGGTTGGCTCAATCTCATCCAAGGTAATCGGCAAGCGTTCACCATTCGGGCTCAAAAGGCTTGCTTTAATAGAATTAACTAAGTAGCGTCGATTATTTTTTGCAAGGAAAATAGTAGTAATAAGCTCATCACCATATTGGTAATAAGCTTGGTTAGTTTCTACATGTAGATAGGTCGTTGAGGCCTTATCAAATACGCGTATTTGAAAACGCTCAGTTGCTAAAATAGTTAAGTCGGTTAATGACAATATAAATTGCCCACTACCGAGTTCAGGTTTTAACTCAATGACTTTAGACCTCTTTCCAAACCGCCATTGACGGCCAATCTCTTCTGAAAAAATATCTTCAAAATGCTCATGTACTACTTGTACACTGCGCTTTTTCAGCTCTTTTTTCAACCGACCTTGTCTCGTCACTGACGGTTTGGAAAGAGGTCTTTTGTCTAAATTTATTAAAGACAGAGCATCAGGTGACTTATTCTGAGATAAGGTTGATGCATCTAAAAAGGAAAGCCTTATATTTGGCTCTTTAGCGAGATGAAGTTCTGAATCAAGTAAAACTATTTTCTTATTTTTAGGAACGATACGAATGACGGCTTGCGGTGCTGATGTATAAATAGGTACTCCTTGGCGTAACTCAGCAGCGGTTGCTTCAAAATGATATTTAGCACTTTCCTGTTTAGTGACATCATGTTTAAAAAGCTTATCATGAATAGGCCAAGAAGTACTTAAAGGCATATGTGAAAGAGAGTCGCAATGGGGGCATTCATATTCTTTTAACAATTGAGTAGGTATTGATATCGCCCAAACTTGGCTTAAACAGCCTATAGTAAGAAGAAAAAAGAATGATTTAACCATTAAGCTACTCCATCTGCTAGATCCTTACTTAATATTGCATCAAGCCCAAAACAAGTATGACGACTTTGATTATGGCTTAATGCATTATTATGTTCTGTTTTTTGAATATCATAAAACCAAACTGAACCAGCAGCGCGCTGTGATATACATTCTAAAAATCCATCTGCGCATTTATCTAAATAAAGTTTGGTAACTTTAAGGCCTGCATTATAACGATAACCGTTACAATAACTCGCCCGGTTAAAAGGAGAAGCAGTGACGTCAGTACCAATGATTGTTCGAAAAGGAATGGATAGAGCGGGGCGACCGATACTACCAAATAACAGTTCATTATTATAAATCGTCATATCCGCAACTCGCTGCTGCCGTACAGCATCATTGAGATAGCCTATTAACCAGCTAACTGCAGACTCAAATAAATTCCCTTCCACTACTTCTTCAGCAAGTGGCGTGCCGCCACTAGATGGTGAGAGTGCAATGACTTCAATTATCTTATTTGATAATGATAAATATCGTGCGTCAAAGGTTGGATTAGATAAAATCCAGCGAATAACATTTGCACCATTTGAGTGAGCATAAATCTTTAATTTGCTGATATGTTTATTGTTGATAAAAGATAATAATTGGTCTGCTGTGCAACCAGCAGCATCTTCGTGCCACATATATTGACTATAATCACAGCCAACAACAATATAATTGTCTGGGTTAGGTAAAGCTGATGCGAGTGAATCAATTAATTCCTTTTTCCAATAACCCCCTTCTGCATCAGTACGATGATCATTGTTGCCATGAATAAAAGCGATACCAAAATTTTCATCACGTGGTCGGGTATAACTTATAGAGCTATATGAAAAAAATAAGATAAAAAGAATAAAGATAAAACGTGGCAGGTCCATAAATTTAAGCCGTGTTTAAGCTATGGCTCATTCTATATCATAATTCTAAATCGCTGAGCAAGAGTTAAAGAATAGCCCAAGTAATTTTTTAATTAAGATAAAATAATTATATTGATGCAAATCGATGAACTGTTCATACTTAGCTGTTTTAAGTTTAACTGTTTTTTGGTTGGCGGATTATGAGTGTGGATAAAAATTTAGAAAGGATAGAGGCATTACGCCAACGGATTCGATTGTATGATTATCATTACTATGTTTTAGATGAACCTTTAGTCCCTGATATCGAATATGATCGTTGTTTTCGCGAATTACAGGCACTTGAAAACCAATATCCACAATATATTACTAGTGATTCGCCTACCCAGCGCGTAGGGATCCAACCCGTCACCGCTTTTGAGCCCGTGGCACATAGACAACCCATGCTTTCTTTAGGCAATGTATTTACAGCCCCAGAGCTGCATGCTTTTGTTAAGCGAGTAGCCGATCGCTTAAACTGTAAAGAAAATGACTTGCTTTTTACTTGTGAGCCTAAGCTAGATGGTTTGGCTGTTAATTTAACTTATGAGCATGGATTGTTAATTCATGCTGCTACGCGTGGTGATGGTGCCGTTGGAGAAAATATTACTTCCAATATTAAAACTATTTCGGCAGTTCCTCTTAAATTAATGATAAAAAATCCTCCGGCCTTTATTGAGGTAAGAGGCGAAGTTTATATACCTAAAGCAGGCTTTGAAGCACTTAATCAGCGAGCCCGAGAAACAGGTGAAAAAACGTTTGCTAATCCTCGTAATGCAGCAGCAGGTAGTTTGCGACAATTAAATCCACAAATTACAGCCTCAAGGCCACTTGCTATTTATTATTATGGTATTGGTGCTTATGAGGGTAGCCCATTGCCTGATAGTCATTTTGAGCAGTTGCAGCTGCTGCATCATATGGGTTTTAGAATCTCTTCTGAAAATAAGCAAGCAAAAGGGCTAGAAGGTTGCTTAGCTTACTATGAGATGATGGCCAATAAACGGCTTTCTTTACCTTATGAAATTGATGGCGTGGTTTATAAGTTAGATAGTGTTACACAACAACAAGAATTAGGCTATGTGGCACGGGCTCCTCGCTTTGCTTGCGCACATAAATACCCTGCTTTAGAAGAAATGACGGAAATTATTGCTGTTGATTTTCAAGTAGGTCGAACGGGCGCTTTAACGCCAGTTGCAAGGCTTAAGCCTGTTAATGTAGCGGGTGTTACAGTCAGTAATGCCACGCTACATAATATGGATGAAATTATTCGTAAAGACATTTTGATTGGTGATACAGTCATTATTCGCCGTGCTGGCGATGTTATTCCAGAAGTTGTCTCTGTTGTTAAAGAGAAGCGCCCAGAGCATACTATTCCCATTAGTCTACCTGCAACTTGCCCTGTCTGTGGTGCTGATGTAGTGCGTGAGGAAGGCGAAGCTGTTGCTCGCTGCACAGGTGGTTTATTTTGCGCAACCCAACTTAAACGTACTATTTGGCACTTTGCTTCACGTAAAGCCATGGCTATTGACGGTTTAGGGCAGGCTATTATTGATCTCTTAGTCGATACAAAATTGGTGAAAGATGTTGCTGATCTTTATCAGTTAAGATTAGAAGACTTAATTAATTTGCCAAGAATGGGTAAAAAGTCGGCAGAAAATTTATTGCAAGCGATTGAACAAAGCAAGTATACAACATTTAAACGATTTCTGTATGCCTTAGGAATACGTGAAGTGGGTGAAGTAGGCGCCGGTGTTTTAGCTTCTTATTATGCATCCATAGACTCTTTAAAGAAGGCTACAGTGGACGAGTTAATGATGCTTAAAGACATAGGGCCAGTTGCTGCACAGCATATAGTTGAGTTTTTTGCACAAGCTCACAATTGCGAAGTGATTGATAAATTAATCGCCTATGGTGTGCAATGGCCAGATACACCTAAGCAAGAATTTAATAAGGAACATCCTTTATATGGTAAAACAGTGGTACTTACTGGAACGCTTGCTAGCATGGGTCGTGATGAAGCGAAAGCAAAATTAGAAGCAGCAGGCGCTAAGGTAACCGGTAGTGTCTCGGCTAAAACTCATTATGTCATTGCGGGCAGTGATGCCGGATCTAAATTAGATAAAGCTAATCAGTTAGGGGTACCAGTATTAAATGAAGAGGATTTATTACAGTATTTAAACTAATTTTAAGGTAATTTTCATCTTAAGTGTTCAGTAGGGAGTAAGGGTCAACAATTTCTTCTTGAAATCTTACGAAGGGTTTGATCCATATACTCGTTTAATATGCTGTAAGGGATGCTTAGACTTCTAATTTGATTATCAAACTTTATATTAAATCAATAAATTATATTTTTTTCTTATAGAGAATTTCTTTTAAAAGTGCACCATTTTCATAAAACTCTTCTAGTTTTGTTATAGTAGTATTTTCAAAACCAAGTGCTTCATAAAATTGGCGCGCCTGACTATTATCAGAGAGCACCCAAACATAGACAAATTGATAATTCATTTTCGCTAATTCAGAGAAAGCGGTATGACATAACCTAGTTCCTAATCCTAAACGCCAATAAGTAGGATGTAGGTAAAGAGCGCTTATTTCTCCATTTAATGGGCTGAGATAGATATCTCGAAGTGTACATATACTTAAAAAACCAACTATATTTTGTTCCACTTCAACGACTAAGACTTTTACACCTTGTCTCATTAAATCTTGCCATTGCTTTGTCCTTTCTTTTACTGAAAGAGTTTGCAAAATAGCCTTCGGGATAAAATCTTTATAGCTAGCTTGCCAAGATAAAATATGAATCTTAGCAATAGCTTTTGCATCGTCTAAAGTAGCGAACCGAACGATTGGTTTTACGTTTCTAATCATTATAAAAAGATGGTTATCTCAATCTAGCAATGTAACATATTCAAGTCGTTTAATAAAATCCATTAAAGCAGTTCTGAATTTACTGATTAGAGTTATTGAATGCCGACTTTCAATTAATAATCTTATTGTAAATTACTTAGTCTTAAGAGGTATAAATACATCTAAATGATAAAACTATGTACTTTAGTAACAAAGTACGTATAATCTATTTTTTTATTAAAAATTATTATGAAGTATAAAAGTTTTAAAGATTTTAAAAATATTCAGCTTAAGTTTGGTTCGCCTGAGCAGGGATTCAATTACGGTTACACCGCCTTACCTAATTACCCTTGTAAAGATAGTGCCTTTTTCGATAATGAATTTTTTATCTTATATCGAAGAAGTGAGTATGCAGCCCAGGTTGAACTAGCGTGTGCTAGGATATTTCAGCATTTAATGGGTTATGGTCTGGAGATGGAAATTGTACAGGAGAATAATCAATTTTTTATTGCTAGCCGAAAAATAAAGAATTTTTCTGAAGGTTGTTATGGTTTAACGGCTCAAGATTTTTTGAAGGTTAAAGGCCTTATATCAATATTTATTATCTGGTATTTTATAGCCCAAACTGATACTCATTCTGGCAATTATGGTTTGGCAGGACTAGATAATATACTATTAGCTTTTGGACTAGATATGGCTGAAGCACTTGATTTTGAAATGCTCCAAAAGCCTTTAGAATTATCTGCCTTAAAAAAAATTCCTTACTTTGTAGAAGAAAATTATGAAGGTGTATCTGAACTTATTTTACCTAAGAGTTTAGTAGCTTCTAAAGCTTTTCAAGATGAGAAGTTTGCAATAATTAAGTTAATTGCCGACACTTCCTTTGCAGTATTTGAGGCCATTATTAGAGAGACAATCACATCTTCTTTTTCAATTCATCGAAAAATAATGTTAGAGAAATGTTTAGCTTTTGCTGAAGATGAAGCTACTAGAGAGCTTATTCAATCTAGTCTTAAACAAAATGACCCAGCAGATTACTCTGTAGACGCTCTTATTAGTTGTTTAAAGTCTCGTCATGAAAAATGGAAGTCAATTGTAAAAGAAAACCTAAAGGAAGATTTTGCACAAGATTTTTCTTTATCTAATCCAACTTTATTTTCTAAAGAATCAGAAAAATATCAGGGCGACTCTTTACGTGACAGTATTAGTTTAGAAAGGGGGGGTGAAACTGAGAATGTAAGAAGTAAAGATGAGGCAGAGAATACCTATTCATTGCGATTTTTTAGTTCAGAAAGTCAGGAAAATCTTACAAGTCCCGTCATAAATACAGAAGATAAAAATTTCCTTAAGTTTTAAAATTACAGCGCCTCTGAAGAGAAGTTAATAACTTCTCATGGCTGATTACAAGATCCCATATAATTTTTATCTATCCGCTATCTTTTTAGCTTGTTCCCAAAGCTCCATTAATTGCGTAAAAGTATAGCCTTCTAAATTTGTCTCTCCCCGATTTATCGTTAATTGTTTAACCGCCAGTAGCCTTCGTTCAAATTTAAGTAAAGTTAAGTTTAAGGTTTCTTTAGGATCAAATTGACAAAATACGCATAGAGAAAAAACAGCATGCAATAGATCGCCAATCTCTTCTTGTAAATCTGCGTTTAAGGGAGTTTTAGCTAAGTTTAGTAAATGCTCATTAACTTCATGATATTCGCTTTCAATTTGCGCCATAATTTGCTTAGCATTTTCCCAACGAAAGCCAAATTGAGCAGCTTCGTTTTCTAAAAGGACCACTTTTTCTAATAAATCCATCACAATACTCGCTTTATTAACTAATAGTAGAAAATCATCTCTGTTCGCTTTAAGATTAAAACAGACTTCATAATAATTTATTTCTTAGGACTACAATTTTGGCAAAACGTTATGCAAAAAGGATTTTTGTTTTAGTTTTGCTTATGACTTGCATACAAGGTTATGCAATAAACTGGGTGCTTAACAACCCTTATCCTAAGGATGAATCAACTAGAAAAATTTACTATTCTTCATTTAGTGAGCAACCCAAAACACTTGATCCAGCGCGCTCCTATTCCAGTAATGAATATCAGTTTATTGCACAAATTTATGAGCCGCTTCTTCAATATGATTATTTTATTAGGCCTTATAAACTTGTACCTCTAATCGCTAGGGCAATGCCCAGTATTCGCTATTTAAATGCTCAATTACAAGCCGTTCCAGCTAATTCCACTAATATTGCATATACCGTTTATACCTTGCAAATAAAGCCTGGAATTTTATATCAACCGCATCCAGCTTTTGCCAAAGATAAAAGAGGACAATATCGCTACCTGAATCTAACAGCAGATTATTTAGATGAAAATGATATTAGCGAATTAGCTAATTTTCCTTATACAGGAACACGAGAGCTAATAGTAGATGATTATATTTATCAAATTAAACGTTTAGCAAATCCTGCTGTCAATTCACCTATTTATGGATTAATGAGCGAAAAAATTATGGGGTTTCGGGAATTTGCAAAAATATTACCAACCTCGGGTTTTATCGATCTACGTAAATATTCATTAGAGGGCGTGCGCAAGATAGATGACTATACATTTGAAATTACCATCATAGGTCAATATCCACAATTTGTATTTTGGTTAGCCATGCCATTTTTTGCGCCTGTTCCTTGGGAAGCTGATCAATTTTATAGTCAAGCCGGTATGGACGATAAAAATTTAAGCTTTGATTGGTATCCTGTCGGTACAGGCGCTTTTATGCTTAGTGAAAATAATCCAAATAAACGAATGGTTTTAGATAAAAATCCTAACTTTCATGAAGAGTATTTCCCTATGAATGCGAGCAATGAGGATAAGAAGCTGGGTTATGCGCATCATTTAGGGCAGCGATTACCACTAATTGATCAAGCGATTTATACACTTGAAAAAGAAGCAATTCCCAGATGGAATAAATTTCTGCAAGGATATTACGATTTATCAGGAATTAGCACGGATAGTTACGCGCAGGCTATTCAGATTAACTCCCAAGGAAAACCCATTTTAAGTCCTGAAATGCAAGCTAAAAATATGCACTTAACAACCACTGTTGATCCTAGCATTTATTATATGGGTTTTAATATGCTTGATCCTATTGTTGGAGGTAACAGTGAACGAGCGCGAAAGCTTAGGCTTGCGATTTCTATTGCAGTTAATTATGAAGAAAATATTGCGATTTTTTTAAATGGCCGCGGGATTGCGGCGCAAGGGCCAATTCCACCTGGAATCTTTGGTTATAAGATAGGTAAAGCTGGAATTAATCCTTATGTTTACCGCTGGAGTGGTAATAGTAGTAAGAGGCGTTCTATCCAAGAGGCGAAAGAATTGTTAAAACAAGCAGGCTATCCGAATGGCCGAGATAAAAGCACTAAAAGAGCATTAATTCTACATTATGATGTAACCATAACGGGTGGGCCTGATGATAAATCACAATTAGAATGGATGCGTAAACAATTTGCCAAAATTGGGATTGATTTAAATATTCGTGCAACGCAATATAATCGCTTTCAAGAAAAAATGCGCAATGGTAATGCACAAATTTTCAGTTGGGGTTGGAATGCTGATTACCCTGATCCTGAAAATTTTCTCTTTATGCTTTATGGCGGCAATAGCAAAGTTCGGTATGGTGGTGAAAACGCTGCCAATTATGATAATCAAGAATATAATAAATTATTTAATTTAATGAAAAATCGCCCCAATGATAGAGAACGTCAAGCAATAATTGATCGGATGGTTGAAATAGTAAGACATGACGCACCTTGGGTATGGGGAATTAATACAGAGACTTTCATGCTTACGCAACAATGGGTGTCTTTAACAAAACCTAACACGATTGGTTTAAACTCTTTAAAATATACGAGTATTGATGTTTCATTGCGCAATAAGTTTAGAATTTTATGGAATAAACCTATTTTATGGCCTCTTCTTGTGATTTTATTGCTTTTATTTCTTCTAATAATACTTCCTATTTTTCTAGTTTATCGACAAACACAAAGACAATTAGCTAAGCGATTTAAATTATGATTTATTATTTTATTAGACGACTCCTTTATGCTGTGCCTATTTTGATTGGCATTAATCTTCTTACTTTTGCCTTATTTTTTATGATTAATTCACCTGATGATATGGCGCGCATGCAACTTGGTCAAAAGCATATAAAACCAGAGGCCATTGCGCAATGGAAGGCACAGCATGGCTATGACTTGCCACTGCTTTACAATGACACTAAGGCTGGGCTACAAAAATTTACTCAAACATTATTTTTTCAGAAATCATTAAAATTATTTGTTTTTGATTTTGGCATGTCTGATGCTGGGCGAGATATTAGTTTTGATATTTCTCATCGTATGTGGCCAAGTTTGGCGATTGCTATACCTATTTTAATACTTGGTATGTTAGTTAATATTATTTTTGCAATGGGAATGGCCTTTTTCCGCTCTACTTTTCTTGATTTAAGTGGCGTTGTGATTTGTATTATCTTAATGTCAATCTCAAGCCTATTTTATATTATTGGTGGGCAATATCTTTTCGGTAAGCTACTACGTTGGGTGCCTATTTCTGGTTATGATGATGGATTAAACAGTGTAAAATTTATCGTTTTACCGGTAGTGGTTGCGGTATTAAGTGGTATAGGCGCAGGCTCTAGATGGTATCGAACTTTATTTCTAGAGGAAATGAATAAGGAATATGTAAAAACTGCCCGGGCAAAAGGATTATCTGAGTCAAAAGTGTTATTTAAGCATGTTTTAAAAAATGCCATGCTGCCTATCTTAACGGGTGTGGTTGTAATTATTCCTACCTTATTTATGGGAAGTTTAATTTTAGAGTCCTTTTTTGGTGTGCCAGGTTTAGGTAGTTATATTATTGATGCAATTGGGCAACAAGATTTTGCAATTGTAAGAGCCATGGTTTTTTTAGGTTCCGTATTATATATCTTGGGTCTAATTTTAACTGACCTTTCTTATCTTTGGGCAGATCCTCGTGTAAGGTTAAATTAATGGAATTATTGTGGACTGATCAGTGGTTTTTACTTTTAATCGGAATTAGCTTTTTAGCTTTAGCAATAAGTTTACGCAAAAAACCAGTTAGACGTTCATTTCGTTATTTGCTTCATAATCCCATCGCTGTCAGTGCAGGCATTGTTCTCTTTTTTTTTCTGATCGTAGGTATTTTGGATTCAATTCATTTTCATGCAACAAATGAAGAAGAGAGTAGCAATTTAGTTTCTCTTTTAGATAAGATAATAGCACCTGTGGGTAGCGTTTATGAAAAAACTTATTCCGCACCTTTAGCTTTAAACCTTTATAGTTTAGAAACAACCATCATTAACGGCGAGGTTAAGCAAATTTATCCACGCTTAAAATATCCGCCAGCTGAAATTAAAACACCTGCTCAAAAACAAGAGCTTATTTTGTTTTTGCTAAAGAAGTCACTACTACAAAGTTTGATTACCTTCATTTTGGTGTTAATTCTTGGCGCTGCAATATATAACTATTTTTCTTTAACTCAGAAATTCATTATAAGTCCTAGCTTAATTTGGGGATTAATTACTTTCTTTTTATGTTTATTTTTTATATTTGCTAGCTATTGGTTATCGCGCAATTTTCATCTTTTAGGTACAGGAAAAATTGGCCAGGATATTTTTTATTACACGGTCAAAAGTATTCGCACAGGCCTTATAATTGGTACACTCACCACACTATTTATGTTGCCTCTAGCTATTATTTTTGGCATTGCTGCAGGTTATTTTGGTGGGTTAATTGATGATATTATTCAATACATTTACACAACTTTAAGCTCCATTCCAGGTGTGCTACTTATTACAGCGTCAGTTTTATCCATGCAAACTTACATTGCTAATCACCCCGATCAATTTCCCACCCTAGAAGAGAGTGCTGATGCGCGCCTTTTGGCCTTATGCTTAATCTTAGGAATTACAAGTTGGACTAGTTTATGTCGAATTCTACGAGCAGAAGCACTAAAGCTGCGAGAAATTGATTTTGTCTTGGCAGCAAAAGCGCTAGGTAGTAGCGCCTGGCGAATTCTTTATAAACATTTATTGCCTAATGTTATGCCTATTGTTTTAATTAACCTCGTGCTTGATTTTAGTTTTTTAGTCTTAGCAGAAGCTGTTTTATCCTATGTTGGTGTTGGTGTATCCCCCATGACAATTAGCTGGGGAAATATGATTAATAGTGCCAGGCTTGAGCTTGCACGAGAACCCGTTGTCTGGTGGCCAATGATGGCGGCTTTTCTATTTATGTTTATGTTAGTTCTTGCAAGTAATTTATTTGCTGATGCTATTCGTGAAGCCTTTGATCCGCATCGAATTAGACGATAAAATCTTTATATTGAACTTACGTTAATTAACTCATTTCATGCTAGTATGATGGCACTTAATTTAGATAAGGTTATTTTATGCGTACAATTTTTTCTATACTTATGATTACCTTGCTTTCTTTTGGTTTAGTGGTTAATGAAGCAGCCGCAAAGCGATTTGGTGGTGGACGTGCAATAGGGTTTCCTCGTTCAACTTCTTCTTACAGTAAAGCTGCACCAAAACAATCTTATGCAGCTAACCGCAATACCGGTAGTCGTTGGCGAAGTGGTTTAGCGGGTTTTATAATGGGCGGCTTATTGGCTAGTCTTTTTTTCGGACATGGCTTTGGTAGCGCTTTATTTTCATGGCTAATTATTGCTGGATTAATATTTATTATTTTTCGTTTGTTTCGCAGACCGCATAATCACAACCGAAATAGAGACTGGCACTAAGACAGCTGCCAATTTAATTAAAAAGGCTAATTTAATTTTTAAGCAGTATTTGCATTAATAAAAAGTGACATCTTTAATGAGCTAAAAGTTCAAATAGTTAATTAAATAAGTCTCTGGAGAAACTTAATGAGAATGGATGCCCTTATTCTTACAGGGTTTATCGGCTGCATTGCGGCAATTTTAGTAGGAATAGGGGAGTCTTTTTTACAGAATAGTGTTGAAAAAAATAACCTTGACTCTCCACAACTTAGCTTAACTAAATCTAAGAATTATTTAAAAAGTGGTTACTTTATTGTCGTACTTATAGCGCCCTTTTATAGTTTAGGCTTTTGGCATCTATATAAAATGTTATCGCCAAGTACTGGAATTCTAGTTGTCGCTATCGTATTTTTAGCAGTTTATAATTTTATTATTCAATTAGCATGGGTTAGTTTAAGGACAATTTTTAGTTTAATTGTGCAAGAACAGATAACAACTAAAGATTTAAACTCTTTAGTGCAAATTTATCAATCCTATGACAAAACTTTTTTAGAAATCACACGCTTTATTTTGCAAGTGTTATCTGTTTGTTTTATTTATTTAGTTTGGCAGGGGACAACCTCTTATCCGACTTGGATGGTAATTTTTAATCCTGTTGTAATCTTAACCGGAATCTTTATTTTTTATATGATTTTACCTAAATTTGGAAAATATCTTATACCCATTGCAATTCATGTCATGTACGCTATTTTCTTTGCGCTCTCGACTTATTTAGCCATTCGCTTAGAGTTGACATAAACCCCTATTAGGTTGTTTAGAAATTTAAAGTGCTGGTGTACAAATTTATAAATATTTCAGGTTTAAGAAGGTAGACTACCTTTTACTCATGATAAGTAGATTTCTTGGTTAGGTTGATTAGGATGATTTAGCCTCTTAAAGTCGAACTAACCCCAGTAATGATTTTTTTATGCGCAATTTGCAATTAGTTTAATTATAGATAATTTGAGTGGTTCAATTTATCCTCTCTTCTATAATTAGAGAGCAATTTATCATATCAACAAGTTAGAGGCATCACCCGTTTTCGGACATCTGGACTTCAAACCGCAGTAATAAAAGCTCAAATACTCTTTTACATTATTTATTGCAAATACCTGGAACGCTACTATCTACTATAATGAATATTATTAGTGCAAATTGACTTAATAGTATATACTGTTGCTAAGCTTCTACACTCTTTGAGCTTAAAGGAGATAATTATGAAAGAATCAAAAAGTAAACTATCTTTAAATGACTTACCTCCCGAGATGATAGTTTTAATTAATCAATTTTTAGAGCCAAAAGATACTGCAAGATGGTCGCAGGTAAACCGAAGATTTTTCCAAGATCTGAGTAAGGCAGCTAAAAAGGCAGCGGTTACAGAGGCATTAGAAAATATAGTTGTTAAAGTATTAGACAGTCTCAATCCTCATGACCTTTTTTTCTTAGCAGATCAAGATGAAAATATAGCAATGGTAGTAGTACAAACACCCGAGTTAGCTACAAAACTCAACCAAAGTTTATATGGAGATTATCACCAACCACATCAGGAAGGTTATAAGAAAGAACAGTACGAGACCCAAAATTGCTTAGACGCAACAGGGAAAAGGTATACTCATGACATCCCAGATCCCTTAGCTCTCATTGCAAAGTCGCATCCCAAAGTTGCTGAGCTCTTATTAAGTGATGATTATGACGTCATCGACCTGCGCGATAGAACTAATGCTGCACTAAAGTCAATGGTGCCTCCTAACCCCGGCCCTTAGTCCTTAGTGAGAGAAGAAGTCTGGTTTAATTTTATTATCCTACTGAAAACTCCCCAATTTAATCCCTATCACAGACTCCAGCAATAGAAAGGATCTTAAGAATACCTACCTGCGAAGCCTTTTGTTCTTCTAAATACGGACGACTCGGTGTTTTGCCATAATCATATGAATTCCTTATTTCTAAAAATTATGTTGACTTCATATTGCCTTTTTTATTCTATATTCAAAATTATTTTTAACAGGTACAACGTAGCAAGTGCCGCTATTACGCTGTGAAAGATAGACGACAATATTATTGTATAATAATTTATGAATCATTATAAGCTGGCATTTTCACTAATCTATCAGAGCGCATCAGTGGAATAGCTTGGTAATTTACATTCTTGCTCTCACTAATACCTTGATTTGATTCGATATTATTCTGTTTATTATTTTCTTAGTTCGTGTACCTAACATTTTACTAATAAATTCTGCGTCATTTATATCTTCTGTTGTAAATGCAATCTTTGTTTTAATGTTAGTAAAGGCGCGAGCTCCATCATGGCTGTATCTCTCATAGGTTTGTGCAATGTATTGAAACATTAAAATACACCGCTCCCAATACTCACGTTTAAACCAATTTTAGAATGTATCTAAAACCCAAACTAAAATAAAAAGCAAATTTTTGAATATAGATATCACTTAACAAGAAATCATCAATTCGGGTCTATATTCAAAGTGCATCGTATCATAATGGTACCATTTACCTCCCCAAATAAAGCCGTATTTTTCAAAAATGGGTATAATTTCCCAGGGAATATTATTATGGTAAGTTAAAGGTGTTGTTTCTGTAACTGGTTCGCCCTTGTCTCTAAGATCCCATTGCCAATAATTTGATTTATCTGCATTAATATCTATAGTCATTCCAAAGCTATGATTACTCAAGCGATTTGTATTGGCAATCAGTCGCCATTTAAAAGTACCACCTGGATTTTTTAAAAAGGGTATATATTCTGGATGTTTATCAACAAGCTTCTCTAACTCTTGCGATATTTTTTGTAGTTTTTGATTAACATGATTAACCGTTGTTACTAGAAGAGGATATTTACTGCCAAATAGTTTTGGCATCCAATAAATCGTTACAAGATGTGATTTTACTTCCTCTTCCGAATTGCCATACATTTTACGAAAAAAAGGCTCATATCGTACACGGCCCGGATCATTTTTTGGCTGATAAGTTTTAAAGGTTCGAGGTATTCCAGGTTCGTAACAAACATCTTCGATTTGATCATTTAATGAGGGTGAATCTAATTTCTCTTGCGGCGTTTTATTAATTTTTCCGTCTGTAGCATCCATGTAAGTATCATCGGCCCAAACAATATAATCCTTAGAGATAGACTTTATATATTCGGGGTAGGCCTGTTGTAGGTGAGATAAGTCAGCTAATCCAGCATAAACACTAAAATTAATACCTAAAAGAATGAGAAAACACAGCTTATTTCTCAATAATTTAATTAAATTAAGCAAGATAGACGCCCCATCATTTGATGAAAATAAGTCAAAATTAAAGCAAATTATAAAATTTTTAAATCAAATGCGCAATGTTTATTAATAAGCCAGTCTGATTTTATTATACTTTTAAGCAAATTAATGCATTTCATCGACTTAAAGAATAGGCTTCTTTGGAAACTCGCTACAGAGGTGCAGTGCGAGAAGACACGGCGCGCAGAACCGGAGTGTACACTTGAGTACATGAGAATTCTAGCACCATATCGACGAAGCAATGCGCCTCTGTAGTAGAGTTTCCGAAGAAGTCTAATCAATTTTTAGTTCTTGGCTAATATCTTCAAAGCTATTATTGCCCTTATTTTTAAATAGGAAACTTTGATAATGATCAATTAGTTGCCTATCGTTAGTTGTTTTACGGTAAGCAGTTACAAACAAATCAACCCAGCCTGTTTGTTGTAAATTGGCAATAGCCATAGAAATGGGAATTAGGTCTTTTTCAATTTCAATATTGAGTTTTTTGATATTAAATATACCTTGCCGGTTCTCATATAAATAAAATCCATCTTCCTGAGCTACAAATAAATCAGGTAAACCATCTTTATTCACATCAGCCGCTATGGCGCAGTAAGTAATATTAGAAGCGTCTCTCAAGCCTGTTTGCTTAGAAACATCAATTAAACTCTCATTTTTAATTAAGAATAATTTATCTGCTTTTTTATAACCACCAATAAAGAGGTATTGCTCCCCTTGCGAGCGTAAATTAAGCAGAGCCGTATTCATAAAAGAAGGGCGATTAAAATTATCTGTTTCTTTGCTCGAATCAGTAGTCTTAGATTCTGCCTGAACATTACGCTTTGAAGTAGTGATCTTTCTAACCACGAGGGCTTCTAAAATAATAATAAGTAAAGCAATAACGATTTTTATAATCATGGTGGCCTTTAATTATGAGTTTAGTGGTCAAAAAGTTATAATATTTATTAATACTTGCAAAATGTTATTAAAAATTAAGATTAAGTTTTTCTTGCTTATTATAAAAATAGCAAAAAATTCTTTAAATTAATCATTGTAAATCTTGATACAAAGGCTACCCATAAACAAGAGGATTAATTACAATAGGATTTTGGCAATGTTAAATCCTTATTTAAGTTATTCTGTGCTGATGCTTTAATAGCTAATGTTGCACAACGAGTTTTACAAGAAAATAAATTTCGGTAATTGTTAATGATCACTATAGCTAAAGTTTTTAATAGCAATTTTAAGCATTTAGTTATAATTTAGGACTACTTCTCTTATGCGATCGCAGTTCGTTCATCTTCGTTTACATACAGAATTTTCTCTAATTGATGGGTTAGTTTGTATTAAACCTTTAATGAAAGCAGTTGTTAACCGGGGGATGAATACAGTTGCCATTACGGATTTTTGTAATTTATTTGCCGCAGTCAAAGTATTTAAAGCAGCTGTGGATAATGGTGTAAAACCTATTCTTGGTAGTGATCTTCCCTGTTGTTTTCAAGATCAGCCTACTGTTTATTCATCACTATTATTTCTTTGTCAAAACAATATAGGCTATCGCAACTTAACTTGTTTAATTTCTAAAGCTTATTTAGAAGGTCAATATCAAGGCCAGCCACGTATTCAATACGAATGGTTAGAAGAGTTTGCTGAAGGTTTAATTGTTTTATCAGGTGGTAGTAAGGGCGTTATAGGGAGAGCATTATTGGCTGATGATCTAGCGCAAGCTTATGAATTAAGTCGCTATTTTGCCAAGCTGTTTCCAAATCGTTTCTATTTAGAGATTCAAAGAACAGGAAGGCCAGAAGAATCATTTTATAATGAACGCATAGTAAGTATTGCTGAAGAGCTAAATCTTCCGATTGTTGCTACCAATGATGTACGTTTTTTAGATAAAGATGATTTTGACGCCCATGAAGCACGGGTATGCATCCATCAAGGATGCACATTAGCCGATCCAAGACGTACCCAAGAATATAGTCCACAACAATATCTGCGTTCAGCAGAAGAAATGGTTACCTTATTTAGAGACTTACCACAAGCAATACAAAATACTGTAGAGATTAGTCAGCGTTGTACAGTTAAATTAGATTTAGGAAACAATTTTTTACCTACCTTTCCTATTCCTGCTAATTTTACTGTTGAAAGTTATTTATCACAATTATCAAAGAAAGGCCTAGAAGAGCGCTTAGCAATAATTTTTCGTCATCAATCGCCTGAAGAAATTGCAGTTAAGCGTATTCCTTATGATAAACGTCTACAGTTAGAACTTGATGTTATTAATAACATGGGTTTTCCAGGATACTTTTTAATTGTTGCTGATTTTATCCAGTGGGCAAAACAAAATGGAGTGCCTGTTGGGCCGGGCCGTGGTTCTGGCGCAGGTTCTTTAGTAGCCTATGCGCTTAAAATAACAGATCTTGACCCTTTACTCTATGATTTACTTTTTGAGCGATTTTTAAATCCTGAGCGCGTATCTATGCCTGATTTTGATATTGATTTCTGTATGGAAGGGCGAGACAGGGTTATTGACTATGTTGCAGAAAAGTATGGTAGACAGAGTGTTTCTCAGATCATTACTTTTGGTACGATGACAGCCAAAGCTGTGGTACGCGATGTAGGGCGCGTCCTAGGACATCCTTATGGTTTTGTGGACAAAATCGCTAAATTAATTCCTTTTGAAATTGGTATCACACTTGAAAAAGCCTTGCAGGATGAAGAAGAATTAAGGGTGCGCTATCAAGAAGAAGAGGAAGTTAAAGAGCTTATTGATCTTGCTTTAAAATTAGAGGGAATTACTCGTAATGCAGGTAAACATGCGGGCGGTGTAGTGATTGCTCCATCTAAGCTTACTGATTTTACTGCTATCTATTGTGAAGAAGGTTCGCAGCAAATTGTAAGTCAGTTTGATAAAGATGATGTTGAAGCGGTAGGTTTGGTAAAATTTGATTTTTTAGGCTTACGTACTCTAACAATTATAGATTGGGCGCTTAAAATCATTAATCAACAAAAGCGGGATAATCAAGAAGAAGAAATTGATATTGCTTTAATACCTACTGATGATAATGCGACCTTTAATCTACTTAAAGCTTGCCAAACTACGGCGGTATTTCAGTTAGAATCTCGCGGCATGAAAGAGCTTATTAATCGCCTACAGCCTGATTGTTTTGAAGACATTATCGCGTTAGTCGCTCTCTTTCGCCCTGGACCTTTGCAATCGGGCATGGTAGATGACTTTATCGATCGTAAACATGGGCGTGCAAAAGTTGAATACCCTCACCCTGATCTTGAGTCTATTCTAAAGCCTACTTATGGCGTCATTTTATACCAAGAGCAGGTCATGCAGATCGCCCAGGTTCTAGCAAATTACACGCTAGGTGCTGCAGATTTATTAAGAAGGGCAATGGGGAAGAAAAAACCAGAGGAAATGGCTAAACAGCGTGCTATTTTTACTGAAGGTGCCGTTGCAAGAGGCGTTGAAAAAGAAACAGCGACCTACATTTTTGATTTAATGGAAAAATTTGCGGGCTATGGCTTTAATAAATCTCATTCAGCAGCTTATGCACTTGTTGCCTACCAAACAGCATGGTTAAAAGCGCATTATCCAGCCGCTTTTATGGCCGCCGTATTATCTTCAGATATGGATAATACAGACAAAGTAGTTAATTTTATTAACGAAAGTAAGCAGATGAATTTAAAAGTCTTACCACCATCAGTTAATTTATCTAACTTTACTTTTACCGTCACCAAAGAGCAGACTATTTTATATGGATTAGGTGCAATAAAAGGGGTGGGAGAGTCAGCTATTTCTGGTATTGTCAATGAAAGACAGCATGGGCCTTATAAAAGTTTATTTGATTTTTGCCGTCGTCTTGATTTACGTAAAGTCAATCGACGTGTTCTAGAAGCATTAATCAAAAGTGGCGCTATGGATGATTGGCAAGTAGAACGCTCAGCTCTGTTTGAATCGCTTGAAAAAGCGTTAAAGTTGGCAGATAAAGCACAGCAGAATCTAACAACAGGGCAATCTGATTTATTTTCTTTATTTGAAGAAACAGAGAGTGACGAGGAAGTGTATTGTCAGTGCAAACCTTGGCCAGCTAGGCAACGACTAGAGGGCGAAAAAGAAACGTTAGGGTTTTATTTAACTGGTCATCCAGCTACACAATATATGGATGAATTTAAAGCTTATACTACACCGGTTATTCGACTAAATACCTCATTAGCTAAAAAAGCTTGTCTATGTGGTCTAATCACTTCATTAAAACGAATCATTACCAAACGAGGTAAGAAATTAATCATTGCTGCCTTGGAAGATGCAACAGGCAAAATAGATGTTGTTATTTTCTCAGAAATCTATGAAGCATTAGAAACACCACTACAAGTAGGCCAGATGATTTTTGCTGAAGGGGAAGTTGCTCAGGATGAATTTAGCGGAAATGCTAGGATGGCAGCTAATCAACTCTTCTCTATTGCAGAGGCACGAACACGTTTTGCTAACTCGTTGATTCTTATTTTAAATAAGACCATTGAGAGCGCATTAATTGCCAAGATAAGAACCATTTTATCTTCTAGCCCTGGTCAATGTGCTGTACAAATAAAATATTATAATGAGAGGGCACAAGCGCTACTGAATTTACCACAACAATGGTGGATAACGCCGACAGATGAAGTCATTAATTCACTTAAAGACGTTTTAGGTATACCAAATATTGTTTTAAATTATTAATGAGTTAGTGAAACTTAATATTATTTTTAATGAAAAATTCTTTTTTTGTTTATCACCATCAGCTACGATGAGTAGTTAAATAGATAGCTAATAGTAACTATCATTTGTCTAGTTAACCAGATTTAATTCTGTTATAACAGGCATTTATGAAGCATTAATGAGTAATAGGTTCATAAGATAACGTTGGATTTACGTTTATAAGGATTTTCAGATTGTGAAAAAAAATGTTTACTATAAAAGTTTACTTTGTATTTTATTGCTACTGCTAATGCAGAGTGCTTATGCAGTGAAGCGTTCACAACTTTTCTATCGTAATTTTTGGCAACCTTATTACCATGGCCAGCGCTTAGATTATTGTATGGTCGGTGGCGTTAATTGTGGTTTTCCTGTAGCTAATCGATATTGCCAGATGATGGGATATGCGCGTGCTGATCAACAACGAATTGCGCATAATGTAGGATTAACTAATTACATTTCCTGTCCTAAACGCTGTAAAGGTTGGCAATGTAATGGATTTAAAACAATTCGTTGTGTAGGATTTTTGTTACATAAGCCACCAAAAGCCTACCATTATCGTTATCGTCGTTTTGTTTACCCACGCTATAACGAATATCGTGTTGCTTGGTGCTATGACGGGTTGCGCGGGTGTGGTCGTCGAGCTGCTTACTCCTTTTGTCGACGTATGGGATATTTACAAGTAAGTAGTTATTCAATTCAGAAGCATGTCGCAGCTACAAAAGCAATAGGTAACCAAAAGCTTTGTTTTGGCAAAGAATGTTGTCATGCGTTTACTCACATAACTTGTTTCCGTTAGTGACGTTTATGCCTGAAGAGTCAGCTTCAAAATAGTCAAATTTATTTGCAGGACTTATATTTGTGTCATTTATTTGACAGGTTAGATTCGTTAACTAATACTCAAAGAATAACAATACTCTACTTTCTCAAGGATAGGTTATGCATATCAATGAGGAAATATTAATCATTGATGAGAATAAAGAACGTCGCGATAAACTTATCACAATAATGGAATTTTTGGAAAAGCCAAATTCCTGGGCTGATACTAGAAATCCCTTTGAAATTTGTTCTAGAAATACGAGAATTATCATTGTAGGTGCACATACTTCTATTGAAAAGACGATAGAAGTTTTACAGAATTTAAAAAAAACAATGCCAAAATTGCCTGTTATATTAATAGGCCCTCCGGTATTTACTGTACCGGCGGACTTCAGTAATGTTATTGCTGTTCTTAATTTCCCCTTTACTTATACTCAGATTCTTGAAGCGCTGCATAAGTGTCAAATTGCTTTAGAAAGCATTAACTATTTAATCGCTTACGAAAATCGTACACCCTTATTTCGTAGTTTAGTAGGCAACAGTGAAGTAATTCGTCAGGTGCGAAAATTAATTGGCCAGGTAGCAAAGACAGAAGCAAGTGTTTTAGTCTTAGGTGAGTCTGGTACTGGTAAGGAAGTCATTGCACGTAATATTCATGCTTTATCAGCGCGGGCTAATAAGCCTTTTATTCCTATAAATTGTGGGGCCATACCAGCTGAATTGCTAGAAAGTGAACTGTTTGGTCATGAAAAAGGAGCTTTTACTGGTGCAATTACCTCACGACAAGGTCGATTTGAACTAGCACACGGAGGCACACTATTTCTTGACGAAATTGGTGATATGCCTTTAGCAATGCAAGTGAAGTTATTACGTGTTCTGCAAGAACGATGCTTTGAGCGAGTCGGTAGTAATAAAAGTATTTCTGTGGATGTAAGGATTATTGCGGCTACCCATCGTAATCTAGAACAAGCTATTAGAGAGGGTAAATTTAGAGAAGATCTTTTTTATCGTTTAAATGTTTTTCCTATTGAGGTGCCACCATTGCGTGCGCGCAAAGAAGATTTACATCTATTGTTTAATGACTTAGTCTCTAAAATTGAAGGTGAACACCGTCCAGGAGTTAGATTGCTGCCAGCGGCTCTTAATGCATTAGCGCAGTATAATTGGCCTGGTAATGTACGGGAATTAGCTAACTTAGTTGAACGATTAACTATTTTATATCCCAATGATATTGTCGATGTTGATGATTTGCCACGTCGTTTCCGGGCAGATGATGTTAGTTCAGTTGCTACAGGGGTTTTAAATACTGAGCGTGAAACATTATTGCAAAAAGCTAATCAAGGCGCTTGTGTTGATAGAATTAATTTAAAAGAACACTTAGTGAAAACGGAGTTAGCATTAATTAGCCAAGCTTTAGAAGAATCAGATTGGGTAGTAGCGCATGCTGCTCATTATTTAAATATGCGTCGTACTACCCTAGTTGAAAAGATGCGTAAATATGGTTTAACTCGCCCAGAGAGAGCTTAAATTGCAGATCTAGGCAAGTATAAATTATAACACATCATCTTTTAGAGGTTTTTGCTCATCCACATGATGTTCTATCTCTACGTCGGCACTAGACGGCTTAGTTGTTTCTTTATTATCAAGATTATTTTCTGTGGGGGCAGTTTTTTGTTTCCGCTTAGTCGTCTTTTTTTCTGTAGATTGATAGCCTACACCCGCGTCTGTAGGTGTAAGCTCATCAAGAGGTTCTACCGTTTGAGCCTCCGCCGTGCTGTTATTAAGAGGTTGCGTTGAGCTAGAGCCTGGTGGAGTTGTAGGATTTGGCGGGTTAGTTGTACCTTTATCATGATGTATGTCATTAGGCCCAGATGTAGACGTTGTCGTTGTAGGGCGATCAGACGTAACATCATTAGAAGAAACTGTTGAGTTCGCATTGTCAGACTGCGCAGTTTCAGATCGTTTTTGTTTATATTCATCGATAAGTTCAGAAACACTATTTTTCACATCTTTAAATAGCTTACCTGCCATATGAGTAAGTTCCTGAAAACTAGGTAACTTAGATTTAAAATCGCTCATAATAATCAACTCCATGCTATCTATTTCTTATTCTTAAAGTATACATAACTCTCAGAAAATTGCCTGAAAAATATAACCTCTAGTGATTTAAATAGATTTTTAATTTAAATTAAAAACTAATTTGCCATTTTGGAAATCTTAAACTATGGTTAAAACACCACTTAAAAAAAGGAGATATACTATGGAAAGACAAAATATGAATCAAAACAACAACCGACCAGGTCAACCAGGTCAAGGTGGCCAAGGTGGTCAAGGTGGTCAAGGTGGCCAAAGACAAGGTCAACAAAATGACCAAAAAGGTCGACAAGGTCAACAAGGCCAACAAGGTGGTAGACAAGCTTCAAGTTGGGATAAAAAATCTGACCAACAAAGGTAAGCGATTTAAGGCGCCTAAGGCGCCTTTAGTTTTTAATCACTGTAACAAAATCTATTTACCAAGGTTTTAGGAAGCTTAGTGCTGGTTTAAATAGCTTTTCTGTAATTGATGGTTTGCTCGGTTTATTAATCTTAAAGATATTAAAATCATTCATTTTTTCAATAATGTAGTCATCGCTTGTCTTAAGGTAATCAACTAACTTCAAATTATAAGCATCTGTGGCCAGCCAATGTTCACCTGTAGATACTTGATCAATATCAAGTTGTTGACGATGAACAAATACATAGTCTCGAAAGGCATGATGAATCTTTTCAATCTCTTCTTGAAATTTTTTCCGTCCTTTTTCAGTATTTTCACCTAATATTGTTAATGTACGTTTATATTCACCAGCTGTTATTAACTCAACATCGATATCTTTTTTCTTAAGCCAACGGTGAAAATTTGGTAATTGTGCAACGACACCAATGGAGCCAATTACAGCAAAAGGAGCCGCCACGATTCGATTAGCAACGCAAGACATTAAATAACCGCCACTTGCAGCAACTTTATCGATACAGACTGTAAGAGGTATTTGCCTGTCACGAATACGCTGAAGTTGAGAGGCAGCAAGCCCATAGCCATTGACCGAACCTCCCGGACTTTCTAAGCGTAAAACAACTTCATCATTTTTTTGGGCGATAGAAAGAATGGCAGTAATTACTTCACGTAACTGCTCAACTTGTGAGGCCTTAATATCACCATGAAAATCAATAACATATAAAGATGGCTTTTCTTTTAGATTCTTTTCTTTTTTACTTTTCTTCTCTTTTTTTAATTTATGACCTTTTATCTCATGATACATACGCTGTTTAAGCTCATTATATTGCTTATTAAGTGGCGTAATCTCTAGTTTAGGCTTATTTTTTTTGCCCAAAGCTAACAATCCTGCAAAGAGTAACAAGATTGCAATAACACTTGTCAGCGCTTTTAAAGCAAATAAACCATATTGTGCGAGAAAATCCATGGCTGCCCTTGATTAAAAAAGGAAATAATTATCACAGTGACTGCTCTTTGGTGCAAGTGTTTTGCTTGAATTGATTATCATTTAAGAACTAAATTAATTTAATTACTTACCCTCTTTAATGGATAAAACATAAATTAATGTTTGCAAGCCCTATTAAAGGCATTATATAGTCTCATAGTCCTACTTATTATTACACTTTATGCTTGAAATTTGCTCTATTTATTTTGATTTCGAAGAAAAGCCATTGTTAAGTAATATTCAATTTAGTATTAAACCTGGCACATTATTGCATCTAAAAGGAAGCAATGGTGTAGGAAAAACGACTTTATTGAAATTGTTAGCCGGTTTATTGCAGCCTATAAAGGGCGATATCCATTGGCAAGGTCGCTCAATTTATAACAATTTAGCTAATTATCAGCAAAGCTTATGTTATGTAGGGCATAAATTAGGTTTAAGTAGCCAATTAACAGTCAAAGAAAATTGTTTATTAGATTTACAATGGCAACATCCTGCTTCCTCGTTATCGAAATTCCTTAAACTTCTTTCATTACAAGATTTAGCAGATAAGCCTTGTTCGCAGCTGTCAGCAGGACAACTACGGCGTGTAGCACTACTGCGGCTTTTAATGAGTAAAGCACCTTTATGGTTATTGGATGAACCATTAGTTGCTCTAGATAGTACATCCATTGAAATTTTATCAGCTTGTTTTAGCGAGCATCTTGCTCATGGTGGTTTAATCATTATGACATCACATCAAGTTTTACCTAAAAATTTTAAATATTGTCAGGAATATCAATTATGTTAACGCCATGGCAGTGTTTTAAAAGACAATTTAGACGCGATTTATTATTAAATATGCGTCAACCTCGTTTATTAATTAATGCAGTCCTTTTTTTTATAATGATTGTAGTATTCTTTCCTTTAACTATTCCTCCCAATTTAGATATGCTTAAGCAGGTTATACCTGGCATCATCTGGGTTGCTGTCTTATTGGCCATGTTGCTAGCATCCGATCGATTGTTCATGCAAGATTATGAAGAAGGAGTCATTGAACAATGGCTTACTTCAGGCTATTCTTTAACAATAATCGTTGGTGCTAAATTGACGGTGCATTGGTTATTAACACTGTTACCTTTATTAATTTTCTGCCCTTGTTTGGCCTTATTTTTCCACTTTTCTGAACTAGAATTAATCATTTTAATCAGCAGCTTAATTGTAGGTACCCCTGCAATCCTAGCCTTATGTTCGTTAGCCGCTGCATTTAGTATTAAATTACAGCAAAAAGGTATTATGATGGCATTGATTCTATTGCCATTAACCTTGCCTATTATGATATTTGGTAGCAGTAGCTTAGAGATGTTTGAATTTTCACAAATAACCGGGAATTTAGCTATTTTGTTAGCTATCTCGTTACTCTGTAGCTCTTTTCTCCCTTTTGCTATTGCAGCCATCATAAGAATTAGCTTAACAAATTAACGTGAGTTCGAGATAAAAAAGATACAGACTTCTTTGTCGCTAAACGAGGGTTATCCTGTGAAAAATTATAACCAGCGTAGCAACTGTCTTGAATTAAAATTCAAGACAGTTGCTACGCTTACTGATGGCTAAGTTGACTTATATTATCCTCATTAACTACTTGTCATCTCCGCGTGGATAAATTTAAGAAAAGATAAGTAGCCTGGGTGCAGGCCCCTAGGGCCGAAACCCGGGTTTCACTTCGTTTCACCCAGGCTACTACTCTCTGTCACTACTTTAGTTATAACGAACGTTATTTTATAAAACGCGAAACATTTATTCGAGCTCTATATTTAAGTAAATAGCCAGCATAACAAAGATAGCAATTATTTTATGTTGAATTTTCATTAAAGTTAACATCAAATTTTATTTTGTTTAGTAAGACTATAGTATGTCGCGTCTAATACATGATAAAATTTGTCTTTTTTGAAAGATTAAACTTTCGATGTGGAAATTTTTATATCAATTAGCATCACCTAAGTCTTTTTATTGCTTGACTGGGCGTTGGCTACCTAAAATAGCTGTGGTAACGACTTTCTTATTGGTGGTAGGTTTACTTTGGGGGCTTATATTTGCTCCTCCAGATTACCAACAAGGCGATGCTTTTCGTATTATTTATATTCATGTTCCAACGGCATTTATATCCATGGCACTATATGCTGCTATGGCTTTTTGCGCTTTATTATTACTAGTGTGGCAAATTAAGTTAGCTGGCATTATGTTAACGACGCTCGCACAAACGGGTGCTATAATGGCTTTTCTTGCTCTAGTTACAGGAAGTATTTGGGGTAAGCCTATGTGGGGCGCTTGGTGGGTATGGGATGCGCGTTTAACATCAGAGCTTATCTTGCTATTGCTTTATATCGCTATAATAGCGATAGGTAAGGCGTTTAGTAATGGAGAACAAGGTGATAAAATTGTTGCAATATTAGCTTTAGTTGGCGTAATTGACTTACCCATTATTCATTATTCTGTGTACTGGTGGAATACCCTACATCAAGGCGCAACATTATCGGCTTTTGCTAAACCTAAAATAGCAGCGCCTATGCTCTACCCTTTATTATTAAGTATTTTAGGTTTTTCCTTTTATTGTCTAGGGGTTGTTTTATATAAAGCTAGAAATGAATTATTACTACGAGAGCGTCGACAACATTGGGTAAAGGATTTAGTTGAAAAGGAAAGTATATGAATAAACTGATAACTTGGTTAGCAATGAGCGGTTATTCAATTTATATTTGGCCTGCATATGGTTTAGTATGCGTTGTGTTAGTAATGAATCTTTTGGGGATCAAAGTACAGCAATTACAAACTAAAAAAAAGTTACAACAATGGTTTAAGAAACAATAATGAACTCTCTACGACGCCGAAAGTTGAGTATGATATTATTTATCTTGCTTATAATAGCTGTGGCTCTTGCGTTAGTTATGTATGCATTGCGGCAAAATATTAGCCTCTTTTATACGCCAAGCCAAATTAATCAGGGTATAGCACCGCAAGGTAAATTAGTGCGTATTGGTGGTATGGTCGTTAAAAAAAGTGTGATACGTGAAACCGATGGTTTAACTGTTCGGTTTAAATTAACCGATTTTAAGCACATAGTATCCGTGAGTTACCGTGGTATTTTACCTGATTTATTTCGAGAAGGTCAGGGTATTGTTGCCTTAGGTACAGTACTCGATAATGGACATTTTAAAGCAACTGAAGTATTGGCTAAGCACGATGCTAATTATATGCCGCCTGAGGTAAAAGATGCTTTAGCAAAATCAACGCGAGAAGAGGCAGGTAGAGTAGAAGGATGATTGCTGAAATTGGTTTATTCTCCCTTATATTAGCTTTAATTTGTGCAAGCTCTCTTGCCATAATTCCTTTAATTGGTTTACTAAAAAATAAAACAGAATGGGTTGCAGCAGCACCTGTTTATGCTCTGAGCCAATTCTTTTTTATTGCTTTGGCTTATTGCTGTTTAACTTACTGTTTTCTTACGAATGACTTTAGTGTCATTTATGTTTTGGCTAACTCTAGTACGTTGCTGCCTTGGTTTTATAAATTATGTGCAGTCTGGGGCGGGCATGAAGGCTCTATGTTACTTTGGGTGAGTATATTAAGCTTCTGGATGATAACTGTTAGTTTTTTTAGCCGATCTTTAGCGCAAGAATTTAAAGTACGCGTTTTAATTGTTTTAGGTTGGCTAAGCGTTGGTTTTATCCTTTTTCTGTTATTAACCTCAAATCCTTTTGCAAGACAGTTTCAATTCTTAAATACAGAAGGTCGGGATTTAAATCCTCTCTTACAAGATCCTGGTTTCTTATTTCATCCGCCCATGTTGTATATGGGATATGTAGGGTTTTCAGTGGCTTTTGCTTTTGCTATTGCAGCACTTTGGCTAGGTCGACTTGAAGTGGCATGGGCTAAATGGACAAGGCCCTGGACTCTGGCTGCTTGGTGCTGTTTAACTGCCGGAATTACTTTGGGTAGCTGGTGGGCTTATCGGGAGCTAGGCTGGGGTGGCTGGTGGTTTTGGGATCCAGTTGAAAATGCATCGTTTATGCCCTGGCTAGTTGGTACAGCGTTATTACATTCCTTAGCAGTAAGTGAACAGCGGCAACAATTCTTAGCCTGGACATTACTTTTAGCTATTACAGCTTTTTCTCTGAGTCTAGTTGGCACATTTTTAGTCCGCTCAGGCGTATTAACCTCTGTACATGCTTTCGCTGTTGATCCACAGCGGGGCATTTATATTCTAGGTTTTTTATTTGTTGTTATTGGTGGGTCATTAAGTCTTTTTACGTTTCGTGCGCAAACCCTACAAAGTCGTATTAGCCCTAGCTTGTTTTCTAAGGAAAGTGCTCTCCTTCTAAACAATGTTTTTTTAGTAGTCATTATGCTCACAGTTCTTATGGGAACAGTGTATCCCTTATTAATAGATAGTTTGGGTTTAGGTAAATTATCAGTAGGGGCGCCTTATTTTAATGCTGTTTTTGTCCCACTAATGATTCCCCTTTTATTTCTTATGGGTTTAGGTATTCACTTAAATTGGCAACAAGATAAACCACAACGAATTATCAAGCGGCTTGGGATTATTGGATTTATGAGCTTTTTAGCGCCTTTGATGGCTCTAATTTGCTTTGCAAATTCCATTGATTTTTCTACCCTCTTGGGTTTGACCTTTGCGGCTTGGATTTTATTGAGTACCGCAAAATTTGTTTATGTAAGAGTTAAACAGAGAGCTTGGTATACTTTAAATCAATCCTTTTGGGGAATGGTTGTTGCCCATTGTGGCCTTGCTGTTAGTGTTATTGGTGTGAGTGTTTCGACAGGTTATGGTGTGCAAGATGATATAAAAATGGCGCCAGGCGACAGTACTCGTTTAAAGGGTCATATCATTACCTTTATTAAAGAAGCGCAAATTAAGGGACCTAATTATCATAGTTATCAAGCACGCTTTGAAATACGCAAAGGAAATTATCTTAAGGTTATTTTCCCAGAAAAGCGTATTTATGATGTTGGGAAAATGCCTATGACTGAATCTGCTATCGATGTCAATCCAATGCGTGATATTTATATTGCTCTGGGCGAACCACTCGATGATAAAGCTTGGACTGTTCGACTCTATTACAAACCGCTTATTCGTTGTATTTGGGGCGGTGGCTTTATGATTTTAGCAGGTGGGATACTTGCTATGACGGATAGACGTTATTATCTGAAACAAAGAAAGACTACTCTAAATAGCATAGGAGAAGGGCTAGCATGAAAAAATATGTTTTGCGTTTTCTGCCGCTTTTTCTATTTGTAACGTTGGTTATTTTTTTAGGACGAGGGCTGTTTTTAGAACCCCAAAAATTACCTTCCGTAAGGTTAGGGCAACAATTACCAGATTTTAAATTACCTCTTCTTGGTATTGAAGATAAAACCTTAACTGCTACTGATTTCAAAGGTGAGGTATCTTTATTAAATGTTTGGGCGAGTTGGTGCTCGGCTTGCAGTGAAGAGCAAGTCTTTTTATTGCGTCTAGCTGATATTGGTGTTCCTATTTTTGGCCTAAATTATAAAGATAATCCTAAAAACGCCAAAAAATGGTTAGCAGAATGGGGGAATCCCTATAAAAAAGTGGGCTCAGATGCGGCTGGCAAAGCTGCTATTGATTTAGGTGTCTATGGTGCGCCTGAGACTTTTTTAGTGGATGCAAACGGTATTATTCGTTTCCGACATGTCGGTGTTCTAAATGAAGAAGTTTGGGCTAAAGAATTTCTACCTCGAATCCAGCAGTTGAAGGGTCAAGGATGAGACAGTTAGTTTACTTTGTTTTTTTATTTTTATGGTTGCCCATAATTAGCGCCAATACGCTTTATCCTCTACCTACGCCTAAGCAGAGCGCTCAGTTTGAGCATCTTTTAAAAGAGTTACGTTGTTTAGTTTGTCAAAATCAGGATTTAGCTGATTCTAATGCTGGTTTAGCAAAAGATTTGCGTGACCAAGTTTATACGATGGTTAATGAAGGTAAAAGTGATACAGAAATTATCAGTTACCTAACAGCCCGTTATGGCGATTTTATTTTATTTAATCCACCTGTTAAAACATTAACTGTTTTGTTATGGTATGGGCCTATTATTTTCTTGGCATTAGGTTTTTTTATTTTCTGGCGAACTTGTATTAAGCGAAAACAATCATGATTAGTTGGGGTTTAATTAGCTGTCTTGTTACACTCGCTAGCTTTGCTATTTTAATAATTATCTATCCTTTAGGAAGAACCTTAAAAAAAGGATTTCTTCCTTTTATTATAAGTCTTGCACTAATCATTAGCTTTGCTTATTATCGCTGGGGCGCTTTTTCTGGCTGGCAACAGCACAAGCAACATGAGATTGCTGAGCAACGAGCAAAAGCATTACTAGATAAAATAAAGTCGCCTGAAGAGCTCATTAATAAATTAAAAGCTCATTTAGATGATACACCTGCTAGTGCGCGAGGCTGGTTTTTATTAGGTCGTCTTTATTCAAGTCAGGGTGACTGGCTTGCTGCACGCAATGCATTTGCTAAAGCTTATCAGTTAAATCCACAAGATGAGGCAGCCACTATTTATTATGCCAATAGTTTATGGCAATTAAATCATCAGCAATTTAATAAGGATATTCGTGCTCTTTTCAAGCAGTTATTGCAACAAAATCCCAATCAGCCTGATGCCTTAGCGATGCTTGCTTTAGATGCCTACGAAAGTAAGCAATATAACGAAGCAGTGAACTATTGGCAGCAATTGTTGAAATTAGCATCGCCAGACTCAGAAGAAGCCTCAGCACTTCGAAAAGCGATTGCAAAAGCAATCGCACAACAAGCTTAAACTTTAAGGTTGTCTCTATAAAGCTATCTATTTATATGGTTAGTGTTTGGAATTAAATAAAGTATCTTTTATATCAATCACATAATTAAAGTATACTTTTTGCGTAATTCCGCTAAAATTAAATAGTTTATCTAATTACGAAAGGGAATAGACATGACAGATCGCGTTTATCAGATTATAGAGCTTGTTGGAACTTCAGAAAATGGGATTGAAGACGCAATCAATAATGGAATCGCTAAAGCTGCAAGTTTATACGGCAAGCTTGATTGGTATGAAGTCATACAAACTCGCGGTTTTATTGAGGATAATAAGAACAAATATTATCAAGTACACCTAAAAATTGGTTGCCATACGCATTAGTTTTTAGTTCCTAGAATCTTTGGCACAGCTTAATTTTTAGTACTTTTAATATTAGCTGTGCTTCTATTTATGCTCATTATAAAATAATAACTTTCAGTTTTTATGCCTTTTAGAGCACTTAATATGGCAAACAGTTAAGTAAATTGAATCAATTATTTCACTGAGAATAGTACTTAGCTGGTGCACATCTATATTCCAATTCATCTTGTTAGGAAAAATTACCCGATTACCTGCTCCAGTTCTCTTATTGCAAACACATCTAACTTTATGATATGATCGAATTTTGATCAAATTGTGTTTTAATAAAACATTAATTTAATAAATTTACAATATAATTATTTATTGCTGAAAATGGGAAAATTATGACTTGGTACATAGACGCATTACAGCCTTTAGTTGATAAAGTTCCTCCTGAAGAGCAAATGAAAACTAAGCAATTCTTATATTTATGCTTTGATTTCTTTTATTGGCAAGGCGAAACAGGCTTCGGCCACTTTAATCCTGAATTAGAATTTTTCTTCGGTGTTATTGAAAAATCTTATCAGAAAGCTAAAAATTACCAACCAGGAACCTTAAGTCTTGAAGAGTTTGTAGCTTATATATTAACGCTTATGACAGTCTATGCAAAAGTAAGTTACGATAGCTTTAAACTTCAAAATCAAGATATCCTAGATGGGCTAGCAGCCTATAAGTGTACTATGCACTTAAGCAATGTAAGTTTATTAATGATGGAGATAGTGCCCTGTATATTAATTTTTAGCAAGGACGAATTGAAGAAGAGGGAAAAAATTCTCCTTCAAGAATTAGGTTATCAGGTTAAAATAGATATCTCTTTAGTTAAAAGTATTCTAGATAAGGTAGACAATCTTCCTGAAAGATTAAAAAACTGGGTTACAAGCAACGAAGATGCCTATGAATCTGTTGATCTAGCTGCGTTTAAGGAAGACTTATCCCAATTTGGGCCAATAATAGAAGTCGAAGAAGAGGAAGAAGAGGAAGAAGATAATGAAGATAATGAAGATATTAAGCAACAACTAGACACAGATTTTAATAATAATGAGGCAGTTTTTCAAGGCGAGTCAACGATATCAACAGTAGAATTAACTAATAGTGCTGAAAATCGACCAGCTGAAACTAGTGAAGCTCAAGATCGTCGCCTCCCTTCTGAAGAGAGTACAATAGTTCAAAGCGAACCGGCTGCACTTACAGTAGAATTACTTACTAGAGGAAAAAAACGAGCGGCTGAAGCTAGTGAAGCTCAGGATAATACACCCAACGATACTGCAAATACTTATGCATTACAACAATTTAATATTTTTTCCAGGCCTCCGAAAGATATTCATACTGATAAAAGGCAGCGAAATTTTAATCTAGATAGCTTTTCTCTAGACGGCTTTTCTAATTAATTTTTTAAGCTCACGCCTTTTTTGATAAAGATGAGTTAAGAATAGGTTGGTGATTCACTCACTTCTTGCAAAATCTTTAAAAACGCCTTTCCATAGCGATCAAGTTTATATTTGCCTACACCAGAAATAGATAATAATTGTTCTAAACTTTGCGGTTTTTTGATAGCCATCTCTTGTAGGGTGCTATCACTAAAAATCATAAAAGGTGGTTTATTCTCTTCATCCGCAATTTGGCGTCTTAGGATACGTAATTTTTCAAAAAGTGGATTGTTTTTTAATTGCGGTAATTTGGTTTTTTCTAGTATTTTAACCAATTCAGGTTTATCACTATCGAAAATGGCAAGCTTAATTCTTTCTTCACCTTTTAAGACTAAGATAGCTTTGTTTTTCAAACGTAAAACATTAAAGTGATTGAGGTCTTGATAGCAGAAATCCTGATGAATTAATTGCCAAGCAAGTTGTTTCCAATAGTAAGTTGGTTTATCTTTACCTATACCGTAGGTGCTTAGCTTATCATGGCCTGCTTGTTTAATTTTATCAGCGGTGCTGCCACGTAGGACATCTATCGTATAAGCCATTCCATAGTTTTGTTTTAAGCGATAAATACATGATAAAAGTTTTTGAGCATCTTCTGTTGTATCTTGTAAAACTGGAGGATTATCACAAATATCGCAATAATTACAATTTAAATCATACTGTTCATCAAAATAGCGCAGTAATATTTGCCTGCGACAGTGATTGCCTTGGGCAAAAGCCAGCATGTGATTTAATTTAGCAATTTCAATATGCTGTTTGTGATTATCTTCAATTGTTGCTACTAAGCTTCGTAAACGAGCACTGTCTGCAGGATCATAAAGCAAAAGTGCTCTTGCAGGTAAACCATCTCGTCCTGCTCGACCAGTTTCCTGATAATAACTTTCTATAGTTTTAGGTAGATCATAATGGACAACAAAACGTACATTTGGTTTATCAATACCCATCCCAAAAGCAATAGTTGCTACCACTAATTCAATTCTGTCATAACGAAATAAGGTCTGTACTTCGCGTCTAGCAGTATAGGAAAGACCTGCATGATACGCGCGTGCTGCAAAGCCAGCCGCTCTTAACTTTTCAGTTAATTTATCAACTGTATTGCGAGTTCCACAGTAAATGATACCTGCTTGAGAGCGCTGCGTTTCTAAAAAACTCTGTAGCTGTCTAAATGCATTATTTTTAAGTGTTACCGAATAATGAATATTAGGCCGATTAAAAGAAGCTAAATAAATTTTAGGTTGATAATTTAATTTAGCGACGATATCTAATCTTGTTTGTTGGTCAGCAGTGGCTGTAAGCGCAATAATTGGAATATCTGGAAAATGCAGTTTAAGTTTACCAAGGAGCGCATATTCAGGCCGAAAATCATGGCCCCACTGAGAAATACAATGGGCTTCATCAATAGCAAATAAAGATAGCTGGCAATCGTCTAAACGTTCAAGAAAAGCAGCACTAATTAAGCGTTCTGGCGCAACATAGAGTAAATCTAACTGGTTATTATGTAGCTCGGTGAGCACTTGCCTCGATTCTTCACTGTCTAAGGAGGAATTATAATAGGCAGCCTTAATCCCTTGTAATTTTAAAGCCGCAACTTGGTCTTCCATTAAAGAGATTAGGGGAGAGACAACAATGGCAACTCCTTTAAGAATGAGGGCTGGAATTTGATAGCATAATGATTTTCCGCCGCCAGTCGGCATTAATACTAACAAATCATTGCCAGCTAATAAATCATTAATAATAGACTCTTGTAATCCTCTAAATTGGGTAAAGCCGAAATACGTTTTTAAAGCAGCGGCAGGGTCAATTAAATTTGTTTGAGGATTGGACAAAATTTCCATTTGCTTTTCTTTTTAATTCATGGACGACGAAAATTAGCAATAATAGCACTTTTATCGCTACTCTCGTAAAGAAAATAAATAATTAACGAATATGAGCGTTCCTTATCATACTTAAGGGATTGAATTCAATTACAATTTATAAGAAATAACAGCGTCGCCGCGAATTTGGAAACAAAGCTAAGCCCATCAAGTTTAGCTTTAGACTAGACAATAAAGTACTTGGGACACTATACATCATAGGAATGTGAAAAGCGATTATAGGATTAGGCTCATATAAAGATAGTTTGCTAATCAACTAGCCGACTTTAAAAGTTATTGTCTTTCTTGAGTATTTAGGCTCACCAAATTTCTTCAATATCTAGGATAAATTTAACTTCCTTAGCCTTTTGTCACTATTACATGAAGGACAATCGTAGCTTAAATTGAATACTTATTGCACAAATTATCAATTATACTATTAGAACAGTATAAATTTGGAGATATTTATGAAAGATCGAAGCAAGGATATAGAAATGGTGACTGAGCCTAAGGCGGGAGAAAAACAATTCCGGGACGATACTATATATTATGCAATAGGCCCAAAGATAAGTACCACTGAAGAGACTTTGTTTAGGTCTGGCACAGCTCCCAGAAAAATAAAAAAAAGTGATATTGAAACAGCCTTAAAGGGTACAGAAACAGTAAAAATATTTGACACCCAAGATGAAGCAAGAAGTTATGCTAAGCTTACTAAGGAAATTCCCACGGGCTCTGATCCTGGTATGGCAGCTATTATTTTAGAAGTGCGACCTAAAAAAACTATTAACTTGCCTATTGAGCGGAAAGAGGAATCCAAGAAGATATCCAACTTTTCACCTGAAAGAGAGACTAGACAATTTGAGTATGTTGTTGCCAATATTAAAGACCTTACACTTATTTCAGGTCAGGTGCTTCGTGAAAAATTTTCTCTATCTGAAGGGCCTGGTGAAGATAAAAGTTGCACCATTATGTAATCGATAAACTATCAAGCTGAATGTGGGACGACTCTATAGTCCCTGTTCGCTTTGGCTATTTCCGAGTCATACATACTTGCCTGCTTCGCCCAATATTTGTGGAGAAATTTAAATCCTCTCATAATTGTTACATAAGATTATAGAGTTAATATTGGGGCGAGTTTTAAGCTATTAGTATCATTTTTGATGTAATTGTTTAATATTTTTTTAATATTGAATTGCTATACTATTAAAACTATATAAGTTAGTTTTTAGTTGGAGATTTTATGAAAGACCGAGGTGAAGAGAGTGTAGAAATGAAGACAGAGCCCAGCAAAAGTTCAAATGAAGGAGAAAAGGAGCTCCTGAAAAGTAAGAACTATTATGCGGTAGGTCGAAATGTACAAACTACTGAAGGTTCTATGTTAGCCTCTTACCCTAAACCTAAAAAGGAAATAGCGAGAGAAGATATTATACAAGCTATCCAGGGTACGGTAAAAATATTTGACACTCGAAAAGAAGCAGAGAATTATGCCAGGCTTATTCACGTTCCTAAAATGAGTTCGAAGCATAGCTATGCAGCTACTATTTTTGAAGTGCAACCTAAAAATGATCTTAGTGCTCCTATTCAGGTGGAAAGCGTAAGAAACAAGAACCCCCTTCCTGTATATCATGGAGAAGACCAACAGGTAATGTCGTATGCTGTTGTCAGTACTCATGACCTTAACTTTAGTTCATGTCAGGTATATGGTTATCCAATCATTCCTCTATCTACTCAAAAACCGGATGAAGATAGAGGTTGCACCATTATGTAATCGACAAAAACCTAGTTGAATAAAGGGACTTTATAGTCCCTGTTCGCTTTGGGCTAGTTTAGATAGTAACGTTAATTAGGGCTATCTAGCTAATTATCTGATATTTATTCTAAGTTACGCTCTGATTTTTTACTGCTAACTTATGTATAAGGGGTATGAAGAAGCGTAACAGTATCAGATTAAGTATCAACTTATATTTGGCGTTAATCTTTCTTTTTTGCTTGATAAATCACTCTCCTGAGCAAATTTTAACAAATAATGACTATTAAAAGTTTATTTACTTTTTCTTTAATTTGGGCAACTATATTCATCGGGCGCTTATCCTTACGTCGAACAGCGAAACTAAAAGACTGAAACAAAAACTTCCAATCTTACACATGCTTATCCTTTAACTACCTTACATCCCTCATAACAATAGGGATCTAAGCTGAATGGATAGAATAAGTAAAAGAATAATTGCTACAATTTAGCCATAAAGCTATTGTAAATAAGGGTTAAGCTATTAAAAATAGAAAATTTTATAATTTAAAGTAAACTAGTTAATTTGCCTGCCGAATTAATTGTTAGGGTAAATATATCCATACTACCTAAAAGACTTGTTTTTGCATTCCTTAATTTTTATTCTTGGTCATTTTAAAACGAGTCATAGTAAGGGCTATTGCTAATTTTAAATTGACTAAGGCGAAAAGCGGTAGCGAAACTTCAGTATATCTAAGTTAAACAGGTATAACTTAAATTAAGGACAAGCTTATGGATTTCTACTACAGTGAAGAGCACTCGGCATTTCGCGATATGGCTAGAGAGTTTGCACGTAATAAACTAGCTCCTAATGCAACCCAGTGGGATGAGCAAAGTTATTTTCCTATAGAGATTTTACGCGAAGCTGCCGAACTGGGTATGGCCGGTATAGTTGCTGCTGAGGATATTGGGGGCGCTAATTTAAAACGTTTAGACGCAGCTCTCATCTTTGAACAGTTAGCTGCCGGCTGTGTCACGACGAGCGCTTATCTTTCTATTCATAATATGGTGACCTCATTAATTGATCAGTATGCGGATAACTCGTTGCGTAAGATTTGGGGACCACGCTTAACCTCTCTAGAAGTATTGGGAAGTTACTGTTTAACTGAACCTGATTCAGGTTCAGATGCCGCTTCTTTAAAAACTCATGCAGTAAAAGATGGCCAAGATTATGTTGTAAATGGTACGAAGGCATTTATTTCAGGCGGTAGTGTAAGTGATGTTTATCTTTGTATGGTCCGTACTGGTGATAATTCGCATCAGGGAATTTCTTGCTTATTAGTAGAAAAAGACACCCCAGGCTTAAGCTTTGGTAAGTTAGAAAAAAAGCTAGGTTGGCGAAATCAGCCAACGTGTATGCTTTATTTTGAAAATTGTCGCATCCCAATCAGAAATCGTGTTGGTGATGAAGGAATGGGATTTAAGATTGCCCTTAATGCTTTAAACGGCGGCCGAGTCAACATTGCATCTTGCTCGCTTGGTGGCGCAATCGCCTGTTTGCGCTTAGCTCAAGCTTATTTAAAAGAGCGTAAGCAATTTGGTAAACCCTTAACTCAAATGCAAGCATTGCGCTTTTATTTTGCCGATATGCTTACTGATTTCGAAGCAGCACGCTTAATGGTTTACCGCGCTGCCGATGCTCTAGATAAACAAGATAAGCACGCGCCCATGTATTGCGCTATGGCAAAGCGGTTAGCAACGGATGTTGCTTTTCGTATTAGTGATAAGGCAATGCAATTACATGGAGGCTATGGCTATTTACATGATTATCAAATAGAGCGCATATTTCGTGATTTGCGAGTTCATCAAATACTTGAGGGAACAAATGAGATTATGCGTGAAATTATTGCCAAATCTGTATTAGATGATGAGTTTTTTATTGATTAAAAGGAGTATTATAAATGAGTATTGTGGAGCGAAGCTTAGATAGCGGTATTTTAACCATTACCTTCAACCGACCTGAAAAGTTAAATGCGCTTAATGAAGAGGTATTACAAACCTTGCAAGAAATAATTGAACAGGCTAAATATAATTCAGAAGTTAAAGCTTTATTAATTACAGGAAATGGTAAAGCGTTCTGTGCGGGTGCAGACATTAATCGCTTAGCAAAGTGCAATGCACAAAGTGGTTATCAATTTGCTTGTCATGGGCAAGAAGTATTCCGCCAGTTAGAAACAATAGGTAAACCCTCGCTTGCTGCAATTAACGGTTTTGCTTTTGGTGGTGGTTGCGAACTGGCGATGGCTGCAACACTGCGTATTGCTTCTACTCATGCTCAATTTGGTCAACCCGAAATTAAATTAGGCGTCATTCCTGGTTACGGCGGCACGCAACGTTTAGCACGTCTGGTTGGTAAAGGCCGCGCACTTGATTTATGTTTAACAGGCCGCTTCATTGACGCGCAAACAGCGCTGGCTTGGGGATTGATTAGTGAAGTTGTTGAACCTGATTTATTACTTGAGCAGGCGAATCGTATTTTGAAAAATATTATTTCTATGGCGCCTATTGCTGCTGCAAGCATTATGGAAGTCATTGATCGAGGCTATGACTTATCATTAAGTGATGCCTTGCATCTTGAAGCAGTTCATTTTGCAAAAGTATGTGCGAGTGAGGATAAGTCTGAAGGGGTTGATGCATTTTTAAATAAAAGGCCAGCGTCATTTAAAGGGGTTTAAAGCATGACAGACGTTCGCTTTGATTGCCAAGATCAACTTGGCATTATTACTTTAACACGCCCGCAAGCGTTAAATGCAATTAATCTACCCATGATTCAAGCAATACAACGACAGTTGTTACTCTGGGAAAAAGATAATGCAATTTACGCTATTATTATTCAAGCAGAACCTGGTAAAGCATTTTGCGCAGGTGGCGACGTACGCTGGCTTTATGAAACAGGATTAAAAAATAAAGCAGAGCAGATGCAATTTTTTTGGCATGAATATCGGTTAAATCATTATATTCATCAGTTAAAAAAACCTTATATTGCTTTGCTTAATGGGATTACTATGGGAGGAGGTGTAGGTATTTCTTTACATGGTTCTTATGTCATAGCACAGGAACAGTTTGTCTTTGCAATGCCTGAGACCGGTATTGGTTTATTTCCTGATATTGGCGCAAGCTACCTATTATCCCGCTGCCCAGGAGAGATAGGCTTATATCTAGCCTTAACAGGCGATCGTTTAAATGCTGAAGAGGCTTATGCTGCAGGCTTAATAGATTATGTTGTAAGCAATGAAAAACTTACAGAAATTATTCCTAGTTTGCGTAAGCTAGATTTAAGTGCTAATTCTCATCATCAAATCAAACTACTTCTACAACCAATTGCTACAAGTGTAAAAATAGCTTTTCCTAATGCTGAAAAAATCGATCAATACTTCTTAAAATCTAGTGTACAAGACATCATGACAGCTTTAAGAGAAAGCGAGGATCCTTGGGCTTTAACAACGCTACAAACTCTAGAGCAAAAATCACCTTTAAGTTTAGCAGTAACATTTGAACAAATCCGAAGAGCAAAATCATTGTCTATGGCTGAATGTGTAAAAATGGATTATCGTTTGGTAACTCATTTTATGCGTGATCATGATTTTTATGAAGGAATTAGAGCTTTATTAATTGATAAAGACAAAAATCCGCGGTGGTCTCCTAATAGTCTGGCTGCAGTAACGCCGGCGTTAGTGGCTAATTATTTTGAGCAGGATGGGGAAGAATTGTCTCTAATTGTAGAAAATTAAACGAATAACTTTTTTTCTAATGAAACTCTATCCTATATTATTGCACTAATATAGGGTAGAGCTGTAATAAATACATTAGTCATAATAAATCATGAATAAATTCTAATATTAGCCGATTAAATTCACAAGGCTTATCAAGCATTACTGCGTGTCCGGCGTTTTTAATAAAATGTATTTTATTTCGCCAAAGATTCTTAAACGTTATTTCATGTTGAACATAATCATAATTAATTGCAATATCGTTTTTGCCGCCTACAATTGCAATAGGTTTATCCCAAGTTGCGACAATATCACACTGGTTTCTGCCTATCCCATCGATAATAGATTGCGGATAAAGTACGCGTGCATCTTCATCTGTAGCGAGTATGGCATCGACTAAAAATTCTTTTTCAGCACTTTCGTCATAGCCAGAAACACTTGCTAATAATTGTGCCTCAGTATAAGTTAAATTCTTTTTGCCAAAGCAAGCCATAATCTTCGCATCAAGTGCCTTAAAACCTTTTTGTATGCCTTGTAAAGAAACTTCAAAAGGTGGCGTTCCGGTGAGAAGCAAACCCATTAATTGGGGAACTTTATCAACCATTTCTAGAGCGACATGGCCACCTAAAGACCAACCAATAATCACTAGTTTTTCAATCGCTAAAGACTGCAATGCAGTAATAATTGCGTTAGCAAAGCCTGGAAAATTATAAGTTTGCAGTGGTGCTAAGGGAGGTGGGCTTTGGCCATAACCAGGTAAATCGATAGCAATACGGTGATAGGATTTAAATACCTCCGCATTCATTTGATGATGAAAGAAGGTTTTATTGGTGCAATGGCCATGCAGAAATAATAGCGAAATGGGGGCTTTTGGATTTTTTTCCCAAATTGAAAGTGAATTGGAATAAAACACAGTAAATTATTATTAAATTAAATTAACACATAATAGCACAATGTGAAAAAAAAAGTCTCATATATCTTGCTAAGGCTTAAAAATAGCGAGGCATGTTTCCTCGCTATGTATTCTATTTAAATAGCAAAATCCATACATGGGTTTTCTATTTGTTCAGGTCGACTGTTATTAATAGCTTCTGTTAAAACAGCAAGTGTTCTTACTGAATGACTTGCTTTAAGTTTATCATGAAAATTAAGTAATAGAGTTAAGGCTTCTAATTGTAAATTTTCCTTAGTTAAATCTGTGGAAGTTAACTTATCGAGAGCCCTAACAAATTCATTAATAGTATTGCTGTGCTTGCCCTTAAAAAAGGAGAAGGCAGCACGGTGATGTAATTCTTTATGTTCTGTGAGAGTTTCTCTTATACCTTTAAGCTTTTTAACTAACTCTTCTTTATTATCACACTTTACTAATTTATTGAGTTCTGCCTCTATAGAGCAGCCTCTAATAGGATTGTTAATTTTCTCTGTTAAAAGTGCTTTTGCCAATCTTAAGCCTAAGGTTTGTTGATCTTCTTCCTTATTAATAAGTGGTAGAGCTAAGTGCTCTGTTATAGCCTTAACTAGACCTGCATTGTTTTCTTGACTTAAAACTGCAATTAGGCGAATTAGAATTTGATCGTCACTTAAATTTTTAGTCTTAAATAACGGCCCTGGATAATAAAGGATATTAGGATTTAGACGAGAAATTATTGTTTTCGCCATGTAATCGACATCAAGATAGTCGACATAATCTTTAGTAAGTTGATCACGAAACGCTAAAATATCTTCATCACTGTATTGAGCGATATTCTCAACTAGCTTAGCTAGCATACTGCGAACGAATGCTATTCCTTTCTTAGTTTCAGCGCGATTTAGCATCTCTATTATGACTATGGGGCGGAGTTCTTCAGAAAATTGCGAGTCTTGATAATTAGTTCTGTGTATCTGATTATATTTTGCAAGAATTTCATTAAAGTTAAGTTTATTTAGCTTAATTAAGAACTCAGATTTATGTTCAAAATCGTAGAACTTTTCAATTACCGCAGGCGGCAGATTACGTTTTAAATCATCAAGATAAGCATTTCTTAAACTTAATAATTGGTTATTTGTGAGTATACTAATATTGTCGTTGAGTAAGCGTGGTAGAATTCCTCTTAGAAAGTCAATATTATCTGATTTTAGCATGGCTAAAATAGCAACAACCTTATCTGCCTCTGTGGTAAATTTTAAAGGTAAAACAGGTGGCGTTAAAGAATGTTTTTTGAATTCATTAAAGAACTCATCAAAATGTTTGGGCATTAAGGTTAACGTTTGTTGGTGTAGCGCATTAAAATATCTACCTACTTTTTTCTTATTTTCTTCAATAATATCGCGAGTTAAGGCCACATATAATTCTTGTTGAAAAACACGTAAGTTAATTGTTTCATCTTGAGTGTCTGTCAACTGCTCATACTGCTTTTTAAACTGGTCAAAACCTTTCTTTTTATCAATATGATTTCTCTCTTTTGCCCATTCAAATAAATCTTTAAGAGTCTGATGCTGATAGATTTCAGCATATATTTCATTTTGTAAAAAGCCAGTCACAAAGCCACTGCCAGTCTGATAGTGAGGGAGGTAGCGACTGTCGCCGTTATTAAAGATGGTTATATTTGCTTTTTGTTGATTTGGTAAATCGACTGTCGCAGAAGAAATGACTTGGCCGCTTTCGCCACGCCCTGTAGGAAATCGTGAACGCAGTACATCATTTGCTTTTAAATCCTGAATAGGTAAATCTGGAAAAACTAATTCTGCAATTTTGCGCGTATAGTCAGCAACTTTTTTTTCAAATTCCTTTTTATTTATTATGCTCATCATTGAAATAGGTATTTCGGCACCAATATATAATATGTCATTGGCATAAAAAACACGGATTCGTGGAGGACGTACTAGATTCCAGCCAAATTTTTTTAACGGTTCTTGCCATGGTGTTAAATCGAGCGAACGCTGATGTCTCTCTAAAGTATCACAACTAATGATTTCTCTATTATATTGGTCTTTTATAAAGAAAGTTGTTGTCCCATGAACAGGTACAACTGGCATTGCTTCAACATCAGGCGTTGTATTTTCCATCTGATAAGTTTTTTTATCAGGATAGATAATTTCATGCCTTTGCGCATCACCCTGCAGTGCACCTGTTGCAACATGAATTTGAATGTCGCTATCAGTTAACTTTAGATGCTTTAAAATATCGATAACTTGCTCTGAAATAGGTTCGTTTAAGTTAAGATTTTGGGCAATAAGCTTTATATTATCTTGCTGCCAAAGGGTATCAAGCAGGATTTGTTGCAAATCGCGAATCTGAATTTGACTAAAGGACTTAGCAGCAAAAACAGAATCATCACCTTGCTGAAATCCTTGCGCAACTGAAAATTTTCGCTCATGTATTAATTTATCTAATGCTTGTTTATCAAGACCATCTGCAATTAGCTTATCTGTTACATCATCTCTTTCAAAGCGAAAAATATTGGCACGAGATTTCTCCCTATCAAGGCTGTGGTTTTTAGGGTTTAAGTGACGATCAAGGATAATGATTTGAGCGCTTGGATCAAGTTTTCTAACCTTTAGAGCACGATGTAGATTAGCAGGGCCAGCTCCTACGAAAACATGAATTGGCACGGAATACCTCTGTTTGTTGATTGATTAAACAACATGCTCAGCATTATAGTTTCTGAAACTTAAGGAATGCTTAAGTAGGATAAAATGTTTAATTTTATTTTCATTTTTGAATAAGAATTATACATAATTGGTTAATATAAGACAAAAAGTGCTGGGTATTAGATATTTAGAGGCTTAAGGAAAGCTTAAGTAAACTAAGGCGCTTAATTTTATTTTAATTTTTGCATTAAATTAAACATAAGTGTTTTCTATAGGCCAATGAAGTGTTGGCTTTATTATTAAGGATAAGAGAAGGAGCTGGGAAATAGATAACAAGTTATTATTTTAATGGATTAGTATTAGAGAATAACAAGCAGCTCACTATTTCAGGCAATTTAGTATTTAAATGCTTTTGTGGCTATAAAAATGTATTTTTTTAAATTAAAATTCGCTTGCAAAGGAATTATGGGACAACATTGATTAAGAAAATTTATTGATTTTTATTAACTCTATTAAAGGATAGAAAATGCCAAACGCGGAATGGCCTGCACAAGATTACGCAATCGGTTCTTATATACAGGCAACTGTTGCAGACGATTTACTACCAAACTTGCGTCTTTTACCCACAGATCATGTTTTAGATATTGGTTGCGGTAATGGTAATTATACACGAAAAATTCTTGATAAAGTCCCAGAGGGTTCAGTATTAGGAATTGATACATCGGAAAATATGCTTTCTTTAGCTCAAGAAGTCTGTCGCGATTACCCTAATTTTTCAGTGAAAAAAGATAATGTACTTAATATGACTTACATCAATCAATTTGATCAGGTTGTATCTTTTTGGTGCTTGCAATGGGCAACAGATATTAAAAAGGCATTTACCAATATTGCCTTAGCGCTTAAACCGGGTGGAGGGATTTTTACCATTTTTCCTGCTGGTAATGATCCTTTTATTATGGCTTATTATGCACTTAGAGAATCAGGGAGATTTCCAAGCCTTCAGAGTTTTAAGGCTCCTATGGACTATAAGGAATTGGATAATCTGGCTACAAAGCTAGCCACTATCCCTTGTAAAAAAATGAATGTAGACCTTATTCAAGAATCCATAATATTACCAAACTTAGATATTTTTAGAAAAATGGTAAATGGTATTGCGTTTTATCAAGGACAAGTGCCGGATTCTGAAATAAAATTGCTTAATGAAGCCATGGTTAACTGGTATGAGAACGAATGCCAAGAGAAGTGGCAAGGGATTTATAAATTTAAATTTTCGCTTTATTTGGTAACAGGTGAGAAATAGTTAACTATCTCCACTTGTATTAACATTTTTACTTTATTTTGATCATAAAATAATCTAGATGCTGTAAAATGTTACAGCAAAGAACTTCTTTAATTATTATTAGGTGCTATTTTAATAAAATATAATCCTCCTTGAAATAGAGTTTTAAATAAAGATGGCAACAGCGAAGAAAATCTTAGAAGAATTAAAAAAACAAAGTTATATACAACTACCATTTGATCTTACTCAAGAGCAAATAAAGCAGGCAATGACTGCATTTTTTCAATTTCTAGAAGAACCTAAGGAGATAAAACAGTTTATTAATTTCTCTATAGCACCTAATCATCGTCGCGGTGATGTTGGATTTAAGCATCGCCAGGCAGAGGATCATATTTACAATGACAATAAAGAATTTTTTCATTTCCACCCGGCCATTTTTGAGAACTTTCAAAGTTATTTGGCTAAGCATCAGACCGTAGCTAATTTTATAAACCAAGCTAAGTTAATTTGGGATATAGTTTATCGTTTTCTACTTAACATTTTTAAATTATTAGAGCCAGCCTATCCTGGTATAGTTGATAAAATTTTTGCAACGAGCAGGCCACATATCCTTTTAAGATTTTTAAAATATGATTGGCAGCAGTCGGGAAAATACCTAGCTAAACCTCATTATGATGCGGGCTCTTTTACGTTAGCCATTGCAGAAAGTTGTCCTGGTTTAAGAATTGGTAAAGATCCCCATCATTTAAAAATAGTAAAACACCAACCTGGTCATGCTATTTTTATGATTTCCTCAAATTATCGAAAAATAATTAACAATGATGATTTATTTCCAGCTTGGCATGATGTAATTCAGCTTGATGAGAGCTTAATTGGACAACCATTTGCACGTTGGGCATTGGTAGCCTTTATTGATAGGCATGGCGTTGAGGCATTACCAAGAACAGAGACGCATAAATGGTTTACAACTTAATGTTTATAAATTTAAGTGTTTTTGATTCTTGTACTAAATGCTTAAATAAGCGCCATATTTAGTGGATCTAAGACTTATTAACAGGCTAAGAGTAATAAAGTTTATTAATTCACTTGGCTAGCCATAAGCAAATACCTTTGTATAACAATATATATTTAATAATCTTATATTTAACTAAGGTTAAGAAACACCATTAAATATTTCAAATAAATCCTATATGATATAAATTGGCCTATTATACGAAGCAAAAATGACCTTTTTAAAAAAGTATTTTTACCTCTTAGCTAGTATTATGCTTACTGGTTATCTTCTAACCGTGTCAGCGAGCTTGGTTAATCCCTTTTTAGCAGCACTTATTTTATCTTTAGCATTAAAGCCTTTTGCCTCATTACTTGAGGAGTATAAAGTGCCGAGGTTGTTAAGTACCATCGTTTCAGTATTGCTGCTCATAGTTATTTTTATTGTACTTATTTTATTTTTTCAAGCGCAAGTACGTAGTATTGATTTTGAGTTGACCAATTTTAGTCAAAATATAACTAGTATTCCTACAAAAATACAAAACTGGATTACAAGTATTTTAGGTGTTAGTCAGGAGCAACAACAATCCATCCTTATGGAAGGATTTACAACAGTGATACAAAACAGTACTGTTTTAATTAACCGAACTATGTCTTTTACCGCCTCTGTTTTTACCGCATTTTTAATCTTTACCATTATGTTGTTTTTTTTGCTTTATTATCGAAAAAATTTTGTTTTATTTCTTTTTAAAATGACTTATCCCAAAAACCATGCGTCCTTAAAAAGGATTTTAAAGCGAGTTCAGTGTGTGGTAGAAAATTATATATTTGGTTTGTTTTTAGTTATCTTTATAGTAGGCCTATTAAATACTCTCGGCCTTTGGCTTCTAGGAATTGAGCACGCTGCTCTCTTTGGAGTAATGGCAGCTATTCTTACATTGATCCCTTATATCGGAATTTTTATTGGTTCTTTGCTTCCTGCAATTTTTGCTCTGCTAACAAAAGGCTCGCTCTGGTATGTATTAGGCGTTATCCTTATCTTTATATTTATACAATTTTTGGAGGGTAATTTTTTCACACCTAATATTGTAGGTAGGCAGGTAAGTGTTAATCCTTTTGCTGCTATTCTTAGTCTATTTGTAGGCGGGTTATTACTAGGGATTACAGGCATTATGTTTGCTCTTCCAGTACTTGCGATTACTAAAGTTATCTGTGATGAAATTAAACCCTTAAAGCCTATTGGTTATTTAATTGGAAATTTTAATTAGATAAACACTTTAAGAAAGGATAAATGGCTTAGACATGAAGAAATCTGATTTATTCACATCGCTTCCATATCCTATTATTCAGGCACCTATGGCAGGTAACATTGTATCTCCTGAATTAACAGCTATAGTTTCAAATGCCGGGATGTTAGGTTCAATTGCAAGTGGGTATCTTAATTTAGAAGATTGTGAAAAATTGATTTTAGCGGTAAAAGCCCTTACCACTGAACCTTACTTAGTCAATGTTTTTATTGAAGAGTCTCGATATAGTGAGCAAGTTCTACCAAAACCTAACTCTATTTTAGCTTTAGAGAAAAAGGCAGGTCTTAAGCCAGAAAAAACATTTGTCGTCCCAAAAACAATTAAGCTAGAAAATCTGGCTCAAATGTTTGTTAAACATGAAGTGCCTGCTGTTAGTACAACATTTGGTATTTTTGATGCTGGTATAATGAAGTACTTGAAAACGCATGGAATAAAATTACTGGTCAATTGCTGCAGCAGTATCGAAGCACAATATGCAGCGGAGCAGGGAGCCGATGCATTAATTTTACAAGGAACAGAGGCAGGCGGTCACCAAGGTAGCTTTTTAACTGACAAACCAAACGATATACCTACTCTGGAATTACTAAAGCAAATTAAAAATTTAAATCTTAATTTACCTTTAATTGCTGCAGGTGGGATTAATTTAGGTAATATTAAATATTATTGGGAAGAAGGCGCATCACTGGTGCAGTTAGGAACGCTCTTTATGCTTAGCAGTTTAAGTTTATTAAGCGAAGAATGTATCCAATATATTTTATCGCGCCAGCACCTAATTAAGACGAAGCTTACGGATACAATCACTGGTAAGTGGGTACGTAGTTTAGACAACCTCTTAGCAACTTCATTAGAGGCAGCGGATTACCCTTTTCCTGTTCAGCACTATGCAACTGCCTATTTAAGGGGTATGTCCAGAAAGAAAAACCAATTTGACTTTGCTGGTCTTTGGTTAGGAAAACATAACAATTATCAATCTGTGGTAACAGAAGAGCTTATACGGTTGTTAAAAACTGCTTATGAGGAGAGGAGTCTCGTTAAGAAGTATTGATAAGGATAGATAGGGGTTTGCCTATAGTAAAAAGGGCTCTAAGAGCCCTTTATTGTTAATAAGTATTGGTATTGGTAGTATTAGTATTGGTATTAGTACTATCTGCTTGCACTTCACAGGTGATTTTGGTGCAATCACGACAGTTCTTAGCAGCAAACTCAAAAGCCTTTTCAACTGACATTTTTTGTTGTGCCATTTTCTCATCAGCCATTTTATCTGCTTGAACATCACTAGAGCTAGCATTAGTTGTGCACATCCACACAGGTGCATGCAAGTCAGTAGGCTTTACTTGGTTATTATTAGCATTAGTGTTCATATTATTTGAACTAGCAAAAGCAACGCTTCCAGCCATTAAAATAGAAAATCCTAAGATTGTTTTATTCATGATGCTCTTCCTTATGTTGAAAGTTAAATATCCTATTTTGAACATCTAAATCTTACGAAGTTTAATTATAGCAGAATAATTACTCAGCTGTAATAAATACATCAAATTGCACCTTATTAGTGCTTAATATAGTATAAACTATTTTACCTGCCGTAGTGCTAAGGCAAGAAAGAGATAGCTCCAACCACTTATTAAGATTTCAATAGCAATAAGCAATCCAATAACCCAAAGACCACTGACAGGCCAGCTAATAAGGATAATAACGCCCATAATAACTGACGCAATACCGGCTAAGATAAGCCAAAACCATCCTTTTGCTTTTTTCAACATAAAAGCCATCATAAAGCGGATAAGACCAATAAAGATCAAGAGCCAGGCTAAAATAGCTGTTAAAATAGTTGACGCTAATATAGGGTCATAAATGATTAAAACACCTGCCAAAATATAAAGCAAAGCGATAAGAATGTGCCAAATTACGGCTTTCCAGCCTTTGCATTTAAATGCATCTACGAGTTGAACAATGCCGGCAATAAGAAGAATGGCACCAATAACTAATATGCTTGCTAAGGTTACAGCTACTAACATTCCTAGAGCCACAGTGCCAAGGATAATAAATAAAATACCTAAAGCCAGTAGCCAGCCCCAATGGCGTTTTAAGCCTGCTGGAATGATTAACTCATTATTAGTGTTATCCATAACGTTTACCAGTTGAAATGTCTTTATCAATAATAGATTATCACTAGTATAAATTGTAGCATTTCGAGCAAGTTATTTACTAAAGAGTCTTAAATTTTAGAGGTATTAGTATGGATCAAGAGCTTATTAACCAGTTGCGCAAAGATACTCCTGGATGTCAGCATGTGTTGCATTTTAATAATGCTGGCGCGGCATTAATGCCGGTACCGGTTATTAGCGCTTTGCAATCTCATCTTGAGTTAGAAGCAACAATCGGCGGTTATGAAGCAGCGGAGCAGGTTACAGACCAAATCGAGCTTTTCTATCATTTAGCTGCGAAACTTATTAATAGTCATACTGAAGAAATTGCTTTTATGGATAATGCTACGCATGCTTGGGCTATGGCTTTTCATAGTTTGCCTCTAAAAAAAGGGGATCGAGTTTTAACGGGTATGAGTGAGTATGCCAGTAATTATTTAGCACTACTACAGCGGGCTAAGAAATCGGGAATCATTATTGAAGTTATAAAAAATGATGAGTATGGTCAGAGCGACATAGATGATTTAAAGCGAAAAATAAATAAGGATGTTAAGCTAATCGCTATTACGCATGTACCAACTCAAGGCGGCTTAATTAATCCTGCTGTAGAAGTAGGAAAAGTAGCTCGCGAAAGGGATATTCCTTATTTGCTTGATGCTACTCAATCAGTAGGTCAATTGCCTACTGATGTAGAGGCTATTGGTTGCGATTTTCTCTGCGCAACAGGCCGTAAATATTTACGCGGCCCACGAGGCACGGGTTTCTTATATGTTCGTAGGAAAATGCTTAAGCAATGTGAACCCATTTTTATTGATTTACATTCAGCAACTTGGACGGCAAGTCATAATTATCAGTTAAGAGCGGACGCTCGCTGTTTTGAAACTTGGGAACAAAATATTGCTGCCAAAATTGGCCTAGCCAAAGCGATAGAATATGCGCTTAATTTAAGTATGCCTGTCATTTGGTCTAGGATTAAATATTTAGCAAATCTATTACGTCAGCAATTAGCCCTAATACCTGGCCTTAAATTGCAAGACTTAGGCGAAAATCAATGTGGATTAGTTACTTTTACACTCGAAGGTTTTTCTGCACAAGCCATTAAAAAACAACTCGCTCAATTAAATATAAATGTATCCATATCCTTACAAGAGTATGCGCGGTTAGATTTAGAAAGTAGGAATATTAAGGATTTAGTTAGAGCCTCCGTTCATTACTACAATACGAAAGAAGAGATCGACAATTTCTGTGGCACACTTAAAAAATTAGTGTTGTGTTTAAAGTAAAATAACAAAATTTTAAAGATTAATCATTATTGTTTTGATAAATTATCTAAAAGACGGCTACTAAAGTCATGGACGTACAATTATGAATTTATTTATTACTATCTTACTAATATTTCTATCGGGTTCGCTAATGGCTAAACAAACTATAGAGCTTTTTAATCATCGTGATCTTTCAGGTTGGCAACATATTGGCGAGGGGACATTTCATGTTAAAAATAAGCTCTTGGTAACTGAAGGCGGTATGGGGCTACTTTGGTACACTAAGCAGAAGTTTGGTCAGGTCAAATTAAAAGTGGTTTATAAAGTTGATTATCCAGAAGCTAATTCAGGTATTTTTATTCAAATTGCTAATAAGCCTAAAGATGTCTGGGATGCGGTTCATCAAGGTTATGAAGTACAAATTTGTGATGAAGGAAAAGAAGTTCATAATGAGTACTATCGTACAGGTGCAATCTATACGATGGCTAAACCTTTAAAGCTTGCATCTAAACCGCCAGGACAATGGAATACTTTCGAAATCATTATGAAAAAGAGTGCGGTAAAAATTTTCTTAAATGGAGAGCTCGTGAATGATTTTCATCCTACTCAACCTATGCCTGAGAAAAAACTACATTCAGATCCTAATCGAGGTATTCGGCCTGAAGTAGGCTACATTGGTCTGCAAAATCATGACCATACTGCTTTAAATAAGGATAGCCATGTTTATTTTAAAGAGATAAGCGTGACACCCCCTTGAATAAACAAATGAAAAGAAGTGGCTTAAGCTTAATTGATTTTATAACTCTTTAAGCAATTAAATCCTTTTCTGTCTTTATTTTTAGTACTATAAATTGCTTTACCTTCCATTAACTCACAGACTTGTTCAGTACTTAATGAATCTAGGCAAGTGGTTAATGATAAGCCCTTGCAAGCGCCAAAAATATGGTTTGGCGAATTAATAGCATAATAGTGATCGTTAGCCCACCTTGATTCGTCAGTTGTAAAGTAAGTAGTAAAATCTTGGATAGTTAAATCATCATTTAAATGAAAAATTTTCATCGCTGGATTATTATAGTGACGGCGACTTATAGAAGGTGTTGAGTAGGCATAAATATTTCTATCCTCGTTAAGCGTTATTTTTCGCAATTCATCATAATGACTGTGAGACGTTAATAATGAGATTTGTTGATAATTTTTATGATATTTATTAAGTAATGCAATGAATTGAGCGAGAGACTCGTCCTGCCAAACTTTTTTATTACGATAATCCATACCAGGTTCTTCGTGCATAGCAATTAATAATTGTTTAGCTTGATGATTTTTTAATTGGGCCGCTAACCATTTTAATTGCTGTTTGGCATCGGCATCTTGATTAAGATAAGGTGGAATCCAAAAAGGGAGCTTAGCAAATTGCGTCGCGTTTAAGACAATCAGAATGATGTCTTGGTTATTTGGAATAACATAGGTTGCGTAATATCCGCCACTCTCCATAGCTGTTTTATCTATAATTAATCCATCACAGTAGGCGCAGGCACCTTGCCAATCATAGGCATAGCTAAGCGGTGATTTACCTTGTTTTGCAAAAGGTTGATAGTTACCTTCAAGAGAATCATTGTTACCCGGAACATAGAAAATGGGTTTATGCGTGTTATCGGCTATAAATAAATCATGAAATATTTTAGCCTCATACTGAGCTTTCCTATCATTGCCTAGAAAAGGAAAAGGATGAGTAGGTAAATCACCTAGAAGAAGAATAAAATCAACTTTTTGCTGCAGTACTTTAAACTTTTCAAGAGCAGAAGACCATAAGACATCACCCGTATCATGCCCATTGCCAGTGGCATTATTTGCCCCATAATGAATATCTGAGAGCGCCAAAAAGTGGACAGCAGGCCAGGTCGCATTGGCTGCAATTATAATAAGAAGACTAATTAATGCTTTTAATAATTTGTTCAAGGAATAGAATGAAAAGATGATTTTTGTTCATTATAATAGATAATTACTAAGATTCAATGTCATAAGTAGGCGCACTTTAGATTTGTTTGTTAAAGCGCTTTCCCTTAAAATTATCGCTTTTCTTAAACTAAGGTTTTGTATGTCCGATTTTTATGAGGATTTTACTAAAAGAAGAACATTTGCCATTATCTCGCATCCTGATGCTGGTAAGACAACGGTTACAGAGAAATTATTGTTATTTGGTGGCGCAATTCAGTTAGCGGGTACAGTAAAAGGTCGCAAGGCAGATAGACACGCAACATCTGACTGGATGGAAATGGAAAAAGAACGTGGAATTTCCATAACAACGTCAGTTATGCAATTTGTGCACAATGAACATGTGATTAACCTTCTAGATACCCCCGGACATGAGGATTTTTCGGAAGACACTTATCGGACTTTAACGGCAGTGGATTCAGCGCTTATGGTTATTGACGTTGCTAAAGGCGTTGAAGAACGTACCGTTAAATTGATGGAAGTATGTCGGTTGCGTGATACACCGATTATGACGTTTATTAATAAACTAGACCGAGAAGGAAGAGAGCCTATTTCGCTACTTGATGAAGTAGAAGAGGTTTTGGGTATTCAATGTGCGCCTGTAACATGGCCTGTTGGCATGGGTAAACGTTTTAAGGGAATTTATCATCTCTATCAGGACAAAATTTATCTTTATCAGCCAGGAAAAAATGCGCAAAAACAAGAAGCACTACAAATTAATGGTCTAGATAATCCACAACTTGATCAATTACTCGGAGAAGTAGCACAAGAATTGCGCGATGAAATTGAATTGGTTAAAGGCGCCTCGCATGCCTTTAATTTAAACGATTACCTCGCTGGTAAATTAACACCTGTCTATTTTGGCTCAGCCATTAACAATTTTGGTATCAAAGAATTGCTAGATGACTTCACGCTTAATGCGCCGGGTCCAAGGCCACGTCAGGCAGTTGAGCGAGCTGTTAACCCTGATGAACCATCCTTCAGTGGTTTTGTTTTTAAAATACAAGCCAATATGGATCCTAAGCATCGTGATAGAATTGCTTTTTTACGTATTTGTTCAGGAACCTTTAGAAGAGGTATGAAATTAAATCACTTACGTTTAGGCAAAGACATTGTCATTGCTAATGCATTAACTTTTATGGCTGGTGATAGATCACATGCTGAAACTGCCATGGCAGGTGATATCATTGGCTTACATAACCATGGCACTATTCGTATTGGTGATACCTTTACGCAGGGGGAAGTATTAAAATTTACTGGTATTCCCAATTTTGCTCCTGAGTTGTTTCGCCTTGTGCGATTAAAAGATCCTTTAAAAAGTAAAGCGTTATTAAAGGGGTTAGTTGAATTATCAGAAGAGGGTGCAACCCAAATCTTTCGGCCATTAAATAGTAATCAATTGATTTTAGGCGCAGTTGGGGTGTTGCAATTTGATGTGGTTGCACATCGTCTTCGTCATGAATATAAAGTGGATTGCGTTTATGAATCAGTTAATGTGTCCTGCGCTCGCTGGGTTTATTCAGAGGACGATAAAGCTATGCAAGAGTTTCGTACCAAAGCATATGACTATTTAGCACTCGATGGTAGCGATGCTCTAATCTATTTAGCTCCGACTAAAGTTAACTTAACGATGGCTGAAGAACGTTACCCTAAAATTCATTTTTCATCAACAAGGGAACACTAAGACAAAAATAAGACCTCTTAACTATAACAAGAGGTCTTTTACTAAAGGCTTAATTTGTTTAACTTGTTTAGAGTAATTTTATTAATAAGCCAGCTGTGCGTCTGATTCTTGGTAAATAGAAGAAGCTAATGAATCACTTAAGTTCTCAGTATATTGATCCATTGATTTAAATAAGTGATAGCGGGTTAGTTTATTAGCAGTATTTGCTCCCGCTAACAGAGATATTATGGTACTTCCTAAAACTATACCTAAAGTAATCCCTTGGGCGGTACCTGCCATCGTAGTTAATGGCCCAAATATTAAGCCTCCTATAAAGATACCAAATGTTGCTCCTATGACTGCGCCTGCTAAAGCCCCGCCCAATGTACAGGCTGCCATAATAATTTCCTGGCTAGTGGTTGCTTTTATACAGTTTTGTTTGTACTGATTAGCTGTAGCTATAAAATGCCTTATGAATTGATTAGCTTCTTGAAAATCATTAATAGATAGCTTATTTAATGCAGACTTGGTTTTAACAAATTCTGACAGTAAATGACTGGTTTGCTCACTAATTTCTTTAATTTCTTTTGCTCTCTTATCTAAACGATCTTTAAGGTAAGCTTGGCAAAGTTGTTGATGAAGTAGAAGCTTAAGTTTAAATAAGTAGCCATTACTATAAGAATAATAGGGGCTACTTAAATTTAGCTGATGAATAGCTTGCAGTGTAGTAAAAAATAGTTGGTTTTCCTGTTTTAAATTTTGAAAAAACTCTCTAATTAACCTCTCGTTAAGTTGTGCATTTTGTTCAAGTAACGCCGTATAGCTATTCATTAAGGTAAGCTGGATGGTGTAATCTAGTTGACAGAAATGGCGTAAGAAAAGTAATTTGGCATGCTGTTGTCGATTTAAAAAATTTATTTGTAAAAAGTGCTTAATCTGATGACTTAATAAATCAAGATTAGCTAAATCAGTCTCAGAACTATTTAAGCCGATACGGCGTGCAAAATTTAGTATAATGAGAGGTTGGTTTTTATAGTGAGTTATCGTACTATCGATCTGCTGATTAATAAACTTAACCAACTCATTTTTATCAATCATAGAATAACGAGCTAGCGTTTCAAAGAAGTAAGTAGCAGCATTTGTTAAAGCATCTGAAATTTGATCATGATAGGCTGGAGGGCCACTATAGGAGGGATGATAACGAAATAAGTTATAAAAACTCTTAATATGAATTTTCTCATCAAATTTTCGCTGGCCGAATAAGCGAAAGTCACCTAGGGCGCCGCCAAAATCAATTTGTACAGCGCGGGTATTACCAATATTCGGTATTAAATAATAATTTTTATTATATTTAATGAGAGCTTCGCTATATCCATCAATATCGAGTTGTTCGGCTAATCTAAATTTATAGTACTTTGTATTGTTAATAGTTATTTCTTTAATTTCATCTAAAGAATAATTCTGCGGAAGCGATTTTTTTGCACAATAGCCACTATAATGCCCGTTCTCAAAAATAGGTATAAGATCTTCATCAATTGATTTTTTTATGGGAGTCGCGCCAATATTTTTATAGTGAGTGTCGGGATCATCAACAATAGCGCGCAGTGCTAAGCCAGGAATAAGCTCTTTATAACGGCCTGCTTCAGTCATGGTATCAATGCAGATATCATGCTCAAAATAACGAGGCCTTTGATGAGGTAGAGTGTGTAATTTATTGCCAACGACTTTATGTAAATCTTGATAAGCCGGTAATTGATAAGCGAGATAAGCATCTAAGAATAAATCTCGGTAGTCATGAAAGAGTTCAGAAGCAATATAAATTTCCTCGTTAGAGGGTAATGTGAGATAAGAAACATTAGCAATAACATTGGGATCCTCACCAATTTTTTCAGCAATAAAACGCATAAATTGGCTAGCAAAAACCTCGCAAATATTCCTATCTTGCTCCGGATCTTGCTTTAAGTAATACTTCCTAATGTCTGCTTGATTAATCATGTTGTAAGTTACCTAATTATCTTTTTAAGTATTTCTTCCATAAATATCCGACTTAATTACGATTTTGAGTCCTATTATAATCAAAATATGATAATGTTCTAGACATATTGATTTATTGAAACTAAATTTGGTTAGAAAAATCCTTTAATAAAAGCGTAATTAACCTTTGTCATCCATAGACTAATTAATATTTGCTGAGGTTAAAGTAAGTAGTTTTCCTTATATCATACTTTGCAGAAAGTATAAAAAGTTGTCTTTACTATTTAATTGACTCCAACAATCTTGTGTGTAGAATTAGCCCATTTCGAGTTTTAGATATATTTAAGGGGATCAGTATGCGCCTAGAAGAGCAAATTAAAAAATCAATTATTGTACTGATTGAAGCAGTTAAAGAAGGGAATCTACTTCTAGTAGATTCTCTACTTGACAATCTTTTGAAGCATGTTCCTATGAATGAGATTGTAGATCCCACTTATGCTGGAAATCCACTTCATTGGGCAGCTAATGAGGGTCAGTTAGATATCTTAAAGAAACTTATTGCTAAATGTCCTCAGGCTGTTAATTCAACCACTTCAAATGGCTCTACCCCCTTATTAAATGCCATAATTAATGATCATTATTCTGAAATGGTATATTTATTACAAAATAGCGCTAGTCCTACCTTAGCTAATAACAATTCTGAAAATGCATTTTCTGCTGCTTTTAAAAAAGCAAATAATCATCCCATTAAAGTATACATGCAGGAATATCGCGAATTATTAAATAAGAGCTTCAAGGAAGCTATACTAGAAAATAATTGGGAACAAGCAGAAGAATTTTTAAATAAAGGAGCAGATATTGAAACATCAATTAAAACGATTGATGGTAAAGCAATATATACGGCCTTATTTCATGCTTGCTGTATTGGTAATACAGAAGTGGTCAAAAATCTAATTGCACGCAAGGCCAATGTGAATGCAGTAGGGGCAAAAAATGGCTTCTCTGCGCTACATACTGCTGTTAATTTTGGGTATCTGGAAATTGTAAATCTGTTACTTGATGCTGGGGCCAACTGCTTTGCAAAAGATATAAACGGTAATACGCCATTAGATATAGCTAAAACCAGACAGATACCTCAGATTATTTCAAGTTTAGAAACTAAAACAATCAGGCCCATTTCCTCAAATACTCAATCTCAATTGCCAAGATTAAATGAAATGTCCTCCCGAAATGCCTCTTCCTTTTTTATGCCGACTGTCGTAAGTAAGCCCCCACTTACCTTAGAAGAGCGACTTAATAATCTCAAAGGAAACTATTCTTACTTTCAAGCCAACACCAAGACTCAAGCCACTGATCAAAATTTGAAAAAAATTACCTTAGAAGAATTAAGAGAAAAAGTTAGCGTGTTAACTACTTACCTCGAGCAGATGGAAGAATCAGGGCCTAAATGTATTGGTGCATTTAACTCGAAGTGCACCTTGCCTACTCAACAAGAAATGAAAGTTGATTTATTAGAGTTTAGGAACTACTTAACATCTATTAAAAAATTAATAGACTCATTACACAAATGCTTTAATCAGGACGATATCCAAGATATCATTGAAGCAGTCACTAAAAACTATAAAATTGAGAATACTTGTTCAAAAATAGTTAATGCCACGAGTAATATCCGTACTTCTTTAAACCAGAAAATATTACCTTCACAAGAATATTATAAAGATTATACCAAATTATTTGATGGCATGCGGCTGCTAGAAGATAAGGGAAGTCATTTGCAAAAACAGGTAAAGAAATTACACAATCATAAGCTGTTACTGACAGAACCTGCTAGCTCTTTGGAATATAATTGAAGGGTGGAAAACTAAACTTCCTTAATATAACGGTTCTGAACTACCACCTTTAGAATCATTATATTAAATGAATATTTATTAGTGCAAAATTTAGCTTCAAATTTGCTTATTCATTGAAATAGATTATAAGTTATCTTTATAAGGTAATTGCTATCCTAGTGCTATAATTAACTTAGTATGAATCTAACTGAACTAGGAGCAACTTTGAATAAAAAGCGGATTTGGTATCAAAGTTTTGTTGACCCCCAAGAGCAGAAAAATTATTTAACGCATCTTCAAACCTATTTAGATACTTATGCAGATAAAGATTTTAAATTTGAAGTGAATGGATTAACGCCGCCTGATAAAAATCTTCATCCTTTAACTGAGTTTCGCTGCGCGGCACAAACTATTCAAAACGCTATCAAAGCTCAAAAGGATGGTTTTGATGCATTTGTAATAGGTCATTTTCAAGAACCAGGCATCAATGAAATTAAAGCCATTCTTAACATGCCTGTCATTGGGCTAGGCGAAGCAAACATGCTTTATGCCTGTAGCATTGGACGTACAGTAGGGTTGGCCACGATAAACCCAATTTTTATTCCTTGGCACGAAAATCAAATTAATTACTATGGATTAGAGCGGCGAATTCTTTCTGTTCAAGCAGTTAATGCCCAAGTAGATGATTTTGAGCAAGCATTTAGTAATAAAGCGACTTATGAAAAACTACGTAATCATTTTTTAGAGCAAATTAAGCCTATGGTAGCAGAAGGCGTTGAAGTCATTATTTTAGCGGGAGGCTTACCCATGCTCTTACTTGCCCAACAAAAAAATTTAACAGTTGATGGCGCTGTTATTGTAAATGGCATAGCCGTCTGTGCAAAATTTGCTGAAATGGCCTTAAAGTTACAGGAATTAACAGGAAATTTCATTAGTCGCAGGTCAACTTACACCCAAGCAAGTTCACAAACTATTGATGAATTTTTAAAATTATTCCGATAGAAATAGCTCATTAAAATAATTGAGCTTCGCTTTTTTTATTCTCTTCTGGCAAAATCGGGACAAAAATTTGGATAGATAATTAAATTATGCAATCACAAGTTATTCTTATTACAGGCTGCTCAAGCGGAATTGGTTATGATGCAGCGCTTGCCTTAGCAAAACGTGGCCATCGAGTTATTGCTTCTTGTCGGAAGCCCGAAGATTTGCAGAAGTTATTAGCACAAGGCCTAGAGGCTGTTTTATTAGATGTCAATGATCCTTTGTCTATTAAACGAGCGTTTCAAGAAGTGTTAGATAAAACAGCGGGTCGTTTAGATGTTTTAATTAATAATGCTGGCTATGGTCAAGGTGGGGCGCTTGAAGATATTTCGCGGGAGGTACTGCAAGCGCAATTTGAAACCAATGTCTTTGGCTTGCTCGATGTAACACGCTTAGCCATACCCATTATGCGCAAGCAAGGTTATGGACGAATTATTAACGTAAGCTCTGTTTTGGGTATTGTTAGTATGCGTTTTCGTGGTGCTTATAATGCTTCAAAGTATGCAGTTGAAGGCTTAAGCGATACGTTACGGCTTGAGCTTGCGCCTTTCGGCATCAAAGTCATTACCGTAGAGCCTGGACCTATTGAAAGTAAATTTAGGGATAACGTTATTGATTTTTCATTAACTAAAATTGATCTTGAAAATAGTCATTTTAAAAATGAATATAACTATATGTTGAACTCTTATAAAAAACAAAAGGAACAATCGCCTTTTACCAAAGGAACAGACGCAGTTATTAAAAAATTAATTCACGCAATTGAATCATCAAATCCTAAAGCAAAATATTTAATAACTTTTCCCGCTTATTTGTTTGCTTTCTTAAAGCGGTTTCTAACCACTAAAATGCTTGATCGTGTGCTTGGTGCAATTTCTAGTAAGGAAGTAAAATCTCGCTAATCTAAATAGACTTCTTTTCGAAAGAAGTCTAATGAAAAGTTAGAAACTTGCTACTTCCTCCTAAAAATTTAAGAGGAGATAGCAAGCTTAAGAGCAAGTTTAAGATATTTGGCATTTAGTCTTAATAGAATGAGGCCCTTTATTCGTTAATTCGACTTGTGCTGCAGCTTCAGCAACTAAATCAAAAATATCACCATTACGGATAATGATATCTAATTCATCACCTGCTCTAATAACTTTGCCATTAACTTCGCCTGAGCGATTTAACCCTTTAACATGAATGATATTGCTTTCATCTTGGGTTTGTACTTTGCAAACTGCATGAACTTTAAAAATAGTAAAATTGGTTAAGACTTCTGGCGAGTTGGCTGGAAGTTCATAGTCTATACTTGCCTTTGGGCTTAAGCTGTGAGTCATTGCCATGGTTGAAGTGCTTATTAAAGCGCCAGCACATAAAATACTTAAAGCAATTTTTCGCATTGATATATCCTTAGTGTAAAAAAACGGCTACTAAGATAACCTTAATTTCTCCCTATAGCAATTGGGACATCAAGTAAATAATTTATATTTTTGCTTGACATTCATAAATCTGCTAGCGCTTTAACGATCGATTCTGTCATGGCTTTGGCATCACCAAATAGCATATAAGTGTTTTCCCTATAAAATAATTCGTTTTCAACGCCTGCATAACCTGCGGCAAGACTCCGCTTAACAAATAAAACAGTTTTAGCCCTTTCAACTTCTAAAATAGGCATACCATAAATAGGTGAGCTTGAATTAGTTTTTGCTGCTGGATTGGTAATGTCATTGGCGCCAATAACAAAAGCAACATCACAGGTAGCAAAGTCTGAATTGATTTCACTTTGTTCAAAAACGCGATCATAAGGGATATTAGCCTCAGCTAATAAAACATTCATATGGCCAGGCATGCGGCCTGCAACTGGATGAATAGCGAAACGTACGCGAATTGAGCGCTTTTCTAATGCGTCCATCAATTCTTTAACTGCATGCTGAGCGTGAGCAACAGCCATCCCATAACCAGGCACAATAATGACATCTTGGGCATTACTTAGTAAAAAGGCAGCATCTTCACCATTCGCTTGCCGAACAGATTGATTATCACGTTGAACGGCAGCAGTATTGTCATCATTGGCTCCGTGTAAACCACCAAAAATAACATTAATAATCGAGCGGTTCATACTAACGCACATGATATAGCTTAAGATGGCACCACTTGCGCCAACTAAGGCACCGGTAATGACTAAAAGGTTATTACTTAGGGTAAAACCAATACCAGCCGCTGCCCAACCAGAGTAAGAATTAAGCATGGAAATGACAACGGGCATGTCAGCACCGCCAATGGGTATAATTAATAAAATACCAATTAAAAAAGCCAAAAAGGTAAGGCTTGAAAAAATACTAAGCGATTGCTGAATAACAAAGGTCACCAAAAGCGCTAAAATAACAAGGCCAATGATTAAATTAATCCAGATATGTCCTTTAAAACGAATAGGTTGCCCTGACATAATTCCTTGCAGTTTTAAAAAGGCAATGACTGAACCTGAAAAAGTGATAGCGCCAATAATTAAACCTAAGCTCATCTCAATTAAACTTTTAACTTCAATATCACCAGGTAGGCCAATATTAAAAGAAGCAGGGGAGAGAAAAGCACAGAAAGCCACCAAAACTGCAGCTAAGCCCACTAGAGAGTGAAAAGCAGCAACGAGTTGTGGAATAGCCGTCATATTGATTTTAAGCGCAATAATGGTTCCTACAATACCACCAGCGACTATGAGGCTAATTAACAGTAGATGATGATTAATGGTTGGCATCATCAAGGTTGCAACAACAGCGATAATCATACCGAGTATACCGAGTAGGTTTCCACCTCTTGCTGTAACAGGACTTGCTAAGCCTTTAAGAGCTAAAATAAAAAAGACAGCGGCAATTAAATAGAGAAATGAAATTAATGAAGTCATGGCAGTATCCATTATTATTTTTTATACATTCTTAGCATCCGTTGTGTAACAACAAAGCCGCCAAAGATATTTATTGCTGTTATAAAAATCGCAAGTCCACCTAAAATTGTTATCGTGCCTAATAACTTATTACCAGCGGCAATCAATGCACCTAAAATAATGATACTTGAAATAGCATTGGTCACAGACATTAAGGGTGTATGTAAAGCAGGTGTTACTTTCCATATGACGTAATATCCAACAAAACAAGCCAATACAAAAATAGTTAAAATGGCAATATAGTCATTGGCGGTAACGGTATGATTTAACATGCTAGACCTCCTTGGTTGATTGAAATGGCATGTACTTACCTTCATGACAGAGCATCGCTTGTTGAATAATTTCATCTTCAACTTGGAAAACTAACGAAGTTGGCGCAACCGTAATTAAGCGAACTAAATTTAAAATATTGTTGGCATAAAGTTCACTGGCAGTCGCAGGTATTAAGCCTGCAAAATTACTGTACCCAATGATGGTAATATCATGATGTTTAATTATTTGATCTTTTTCGCTTAACTCACAATTGCCACCACGAGAAGTAGCTAAGTCGACAATGACGGAGCCCTCTTTCATTTCTTCAACAGTATCGCGTCTAATTAAAATAGGCGCAGGACGACCTGGAATAAGAGCAGTGGTAACGACAATATCAGCTAACTTGGCATATTTATGAATAAGCGCTGCTTGGCGCTCTTTATAGCTTTCACTCATCTCATTAGCATACCCACCCGCTGTTTCAAGATCAGCACCATCTTCTACTTCAATAAATTCAGCGCCTAAACTTTCTACTTGTTCTTTAGCCGCTCGGCGAACATCAAAGGCGTAAACAATAGCGCCTAAACGTTTAGCGGTAGCAATGGCTTGTAAACCAGCAACACCTGCGCCAAGAATCAAAATTTTAGCAGGCTTAATCATTCCTGCTGCAGTCATCATCATAGGAATCGCGCGATTAAAATGATGAATACCTTCTAATACGGCGCGATAACCCGCTAAATTAGCCTGTGAAGACAAGCTATCCATAGCTTGGGCACGGCTAATTCGCGGAATTAAGTTCATTGAAAAAAGACTTATTCTATTTTTGCAACACCATTTAATAAGCTCAATTTCGGGTTCATTATCGATAGGCGCAATAATGAGTGCTTTAGCTGGTAGGTTTGTTAGTAAAGCAGGATCGGGGGTGTTAACGAAAGCCAATACATTAGTGTTACTTAATAATTCTTGTCGATCATCGATGATAATCGTTTCTACTTCTTCATAAGCTCTATTATTAAAACCAGAAGCAAGGCCGGCATTTTTCTCGCAGTAAACTTTAAAACCTAATTTGATGTATTGTTTAACAATAGAAGGGGTAATGGCAACCCGAGAATCTGCTGGGCTTTCATTTAGAGCAGCAATAATCATAGCTAATCCTTTAACTAAATAATTTATCGTATTGTAAACTAATAAATTTTGCTACTTTTTATAGGCATTGGGAATAAATTTATTAAATTAGCTTAATTTATTTTTAGCATTAGAATTTTTGTTTAGTAAGGTAAAATCTTTAGTTTAGCCTGAGTCATTTAGTTGCGAAAACCTTAAAGTAGGTTTAAAAGATTTATAAAAGTTAGCTTCCTTGCCATGGCATTACTATAAAGTAATTAATTATTTCTAAATGAAGATACGATGTCTCTATTTAACTGTTTAAGGAGTATAGCTAACTTCAGAAACTGTTTCTGGCATGGGGCTACGTCGACCTTGAGTAGGCGAACCAAAAAAGGTAGGTGACGAGCTAATAGAGGGTATTTTAGCATAGCTATATCCTTCACCTTTATATGCTCTAATAGTTACGCCTTGGATCTGGTTTTTGCTAAATTCTCCTGCTACTCGCCCTAATAAGCTCTCCTTATCCTCGACAGAACCTCTAATTCCTGCCGTGTTATAGCCCATTAGTTCAACCTCCTTGATATTTCCATGTGATTTTACACACTCAGAGATTTGACTTGCATCACAATTAGCAATCTTAGGAGAATTACCGAGGGTAGGCCCTATAAAAACCAAGGTAGATTTACTCTCACCATCATTACTTGCCTTACCAGCTATAGCTAAAATATCCTTAATAGGTTGAAAATGATAAGTAGATAGACGAATGCATTGACCTGGGTATTTTTCTTTATAAGAATCAAGCGCTCTTTTATCAGCACCCTGTAAATTAGGCAGGGTAATGATTAAATAACGTTTATCTTTAACGTATTCTTCAATAGCTTTTTTTCTTTCTTCTTCTATTCTTTTCTTTTCATCTTCATTTTTATAACTGGCTGGCATCGCAAATATTAAAGTAACATCTGCGGCAAGAAAATGGTTTAACCCATGCTTATTAAGCATTAGACTCTTAATAGCATCATTACGAATATTTCTTATTTCCTCAGGGTATTGGTATGCAAAATCGAAAAATATACTTTTCTGATCTTCGGAAAATTCTGAACCTTGCAGTGGAAAATGTCGGTCCATATCTTTTTTATACTCTTCTAGCGTTTTCATCATAAACCTATAATGTTACAACTTTATTCCTAATATAGGGATCTAGGATTAAGGTAATATTAAATATAATAGTACAAAATGTAAAAATATTGCAAAGGTTGTTGTTATTTAAGTAAAGTTGTGTAGGTTATAACAAGTTTCTTAACATCTTATAACATGTATAAAGTAATTTATTGATTAATATATTAAACTAATCTAAATTAGCATGTCTGCAAGTCCAATAACTTAAATTATGGAAATACTCTGCTTTTTAGCTGGAGTGGCTTTGGTTTATATAAAATCAGGCTACCCTGTCTTATTCATTTTAATTGCCTTTTTTTTACAAGCGCCATGGCGCCTTACTTATTGGTTTTTTTTAGGAATTATTTGGAGTTTTATTCATTATTGGTGGGTAGCCGATAAAGGTATGCCAGATACAAAAATTATTGAGCAAGCAACCTTAGCAGGCAAGATTATTTCTATTCCAACCGTGACTGAATTTAAAACCCAATTTCAATTTCGCTTACAACAATTAAATCATAAACCTGTTAAAGCAACTATCTTATTAACTTGCTTTAATCATTGCCCAACGTTTAAAAATGGTCAAATATGGCAGTTGCAAGCTAAATTAAAACGTCCTGAAAATTTAGGCAATCCAGGCCATTTTCTTTTTCGTGAGCGTTTATCAGCAGATCATATTCATTGGATAGGCTATTTAAAAAAAGATCAGCAATTACTGCGAGAGGGCAGTTTAAGTAGCGTTCTTGTCTTTCGTGAGTATCTCGCAAGCAAATTAGCTATCCTTTTGCCTGAAAACGCATCTTTGGGAATTATAGAAGCGTTAACCTTAGGACTAACCAATCAGATTAGTAAAACACAGTGGGAGTTATTTCGCCACACCGGTACAACTCATTTAATGGTTATTTCAGGCGCACATATTTATTTAGTCGCTACTCTCTTTTATAACGTAATTTATTGGCTTTGGCGTCAAATTAGCTATTTATGTCTATATCGGCCTGCCATGCAAGCAGCGAGTTTAGGTGGTTTAGTGATGGCTTTTTGCTATGCACTGTTGTCAGGTTTTGCTATTCCTGCTCAAAGAGCAATCATTGCTTGTGCAGTGTTAATGCTACGCTATTTTGCTAAGCGTTATTATTCAAGCTGGCAAGCCTGGCGTTATGCCTTATTAGTTATTTTAATGATTGAACCTCATGCAGTATTGCTGCCGGGTTTTTACTTATCCTTTATGGCAGTAGCCATTTTAATTACTTCTAGCCAACGTATTGGCTATCGAGGATTTAAGAAAATAGTTGCCCTCCAAGTTGCTTGCTTAATTGGTTTGCTGCCCTTTACGCTTTTTTGGTTCTCTTATGGCGCTGTCAATGGGCTGTTAGCCAATTTAATTGCAATTCCTGTCGTTGGTTACCTTATCGTGCCTGTGTCCTTGTTAAGTTTAATACTAAGCCAGTGGATTGCAGAGTCTTGGGTTTTATGGCCGGCTGACTATTTAATTAGAGGATTATTGATTTTTTTACATTGGGTAGATCAATTAACCTTTCTTAATTTAAATTTTCCTGTGCTTGATTTTTCAATTTTACTTGCCTTAGTTACGGCTATTGCGATTTTCTTTTTTCTTCCTTTAAAAAAATTAATGATTGGGGCAGGAATATTATTAGGCGCAGGATTATTTCCTAAATACTCAGAAGTTAAATTTAATCAAGCTCGGCTTGATGTGTTAGATGTAGGGCAGGGATTGGCCATTGTGATTAGTACGGCTAAGCATGTGCTTTTATATGATACAGGTATGAAATTTTATCAAGGAGGCGATATGGCACAAATGGCTATTATTCCTTATCTTAATACTCTCGGTATTAAAAAAATCGATAAGATTGTTATTAGTCATTCTGACTTAGATCATCGTGGCGGCCTGCCTACCTTGGAAGAAAAATACGGTCAAGTCGATTTACTTGTCGATAATCCTAAATTTTATCATCGAGGCGATAATTGTCATCATTACCCAGCTTGGCAGTGGGATGGTATAGATTTTCGTTTTCTACCTATTCAATTGTCTTCGCGAAGTAAAAATAATTCTTCTTGTGTATTAAAAATAACTACACCTAGTGGTAGTGCCTTATTAACTGGCGATATTGAAAAGGAAGCTGAAAATTATTTGATGACCCATTTTACTCAACAACTCGCTTCTGATGTTTTGATTGTGGCGCATCATGGTAGTAAGACATCATCAACACAAAATTTTATTAAACTTGTAGCGCCAAAGTTTGCTCTTATTTCTGCAGGTTTTGATAATCGCTTTCATTTTCCACATCAACAAACACTTACCACGTTATCGCGCTACAATAGCAACATTTTAAGTACTATCGATTGTGGTATGATAACTATCGACTTTAATCCACAAAAACAACAGATAATACCTAAATGTTATAAACAAGATGTTCGTGCCAATTAATCAATTTGACCTTTTAATATTGACATTAAAATGTTCATTATGTACTATACGAGCACTAAAGATTTAGGTGCCTTATCCATGCGTTTATCTGTAACTCTTTGTTTGACAAGTCTTCTTTATACTTCAGCGCTTTTTGCCGTTCCTTCAAATGGCTGTGAGCAACAAAAATGTGTCGTGGTTATTGATGCAGGAAGTACCGGGTCTCGCTTACATCTTTACTCTTATGACTTAGATGAAACTAATTCGCCAGTTAAGATTACAGAACGCTATAGCAAGAAAGTTAAACCAGGCTTGGCAACCATTGAGCCTAATACAGCAACTATAGATGCCTATCTAACCACTTTATTTTCAGGAACGCCGGGCCAAGCTTACCCAGTTTACTTTTATGCCACAGCAGGCATGCGTCTTCTACCACAAGCGCAACAACAAAAATTTTATTCATTAGTTAATAATTGGTTTCAATCAAATGCAAATTGGCAACTGGCTTCTGCAAAAACAATTAGTGGTAATGACGAAGGCCTTTATGGCTGGCTTGCTCTTAATTATCGATTAAATAAGTTAGCAAATGCTACTGCAAAACCTGCAGGCTATATGGATATGGGGGGAGCATCTGTAGAAATTGCTTTTCCTGTCACAGACGATCAGGCAATTGATTCAAAAGACGTTAAGAATATTGATTTATATGGCCAGCATTTTAAAATCTTTGTGCATAGCTTTTTAGGCTTAGGTCAGACTGAAGTAACGCATCAATTCCTAGATACCAATAGCTGCTTTATTAAAGATTATGAATTACCTACTGGTGAGTTAGCGCAAGGGGATGCTTATCAATGTGAAAGTGAAGTCTCTGCTTTAATGAATGGTGTTCATCATGTTAATAAAGCCATTCAACCTATTTTAAATGCGAGTTCTATCACGGATTGGTACGTAGCTGGTGGCTTAGAAGCATTAGCAAAAAGCCCGCCTTTTAATTTTGCAGAGAACCATTTTTCAAGCCAGGAACTTCTTGATCAAGCTAATTCACTAGTGTGTCAGCAAGAGTGGCCAGATCTTAGTGCTCAGTACTCCAATAATGATTATTTATATGGCTACTGCCTCTTCCCAGCCTACTATTATGCTTTGATCGTTGACGGCTATGGCATTCAATCCGGGCAGCCTCTCAATTATCTACCTTCTGAACAAAGTGCCGATTGGAGTTTAGGTGTGGTGCTGCAACAAAAGGCTAGTTAAAGAGGCTGGTTTATTTTAAAGTGGTGCTGTTAATTTAGAAGATTGTCTGGGATTAATAAAAAGGAATTTAGCATGGAGCACAGTTTATTTCAGGACATATTTAGTACCACAGCCTCTCCTTGGGTCATTTTTATTCGTTTAGCAGTCGGGTTAGTTTTCTTCCCTGAAGGCATTCAGAAATTAATTTTTCCCGAGTTGTTTGGCGCCGGTCGCTTTAAAGCCCTAGGCCTACCTTTTCCTCAACTACTAGGGCCTTTAGTAGGCTGGCTTGAATTAATCTGCGGCTTATTAATCCTCCTAGGTTTATTTACCCGCATTGCTTGTATTCCTCTTATTATTCTAATGATTATTTCGCTAATCACTACCAAAATTCCTATTTGTTTTGGCGGCCAATGGGGAATTTTTCAGGTACGCGAAGTAAACCGATATGGCGTATGGAGTTTCTTACATGAATCCAGATCAGACTGGGCCATGTTAATGGGATGCTGTTACTTATTAATAGTAGGCGCTGGCAGCTGGTCATTAGACGCTTATTTAAGTTAATAAAAAAGCATAGAGCCAAAGAGAAACTCTAGGTCAAACTTGCTCGCCCAAACACCCAAGTATATACTTTGAAAACCGCCGTTGTAGCTCAGTTGGTAGAGCGATTGACTCGTAATCAATAGGTCAGCGGTTCGATTCCGCTCAACGGCATAGTAAAATCAATAACTTACGAATTTCAACCTTCATTTTTGATTTGCGTGTCGAATATGTGTCGAAGTTTGAAGGCTATTCTTAAAGCATTTTTTTTAATTCCTCCTAGTTCTATTAAAGATTTTAGATTGACTATACGGGTATTTATTTAATCCTAATATTTACTTTCTTTTATACTTTCCATTTTAGAGAGCAAATAAGCTGAGCTAAACTTAAAGAAGTTTATATCTAATTGGCGAAAGTAGAACTCTTAAAAGGATAATCGTGGACTCTATAGGACTATGGATAGGAAAAATATTTTGGAAACTATATTTATTTATCTATATTAAATTTCTTAGGCAATATCACAAGGATCTAGAGAAGCTACGTGAAAGCCTTTCAATACTAATTCGTACTAAATATAGGTTAGAAGCAAATAATATTGATGCTAACGAGAATCTTTTTATTTATAGCATATCAAATTATTTTTTAGAAATTAGGCCTTTGCCAAAAACTCTAAGTAAATATGACATTGAAAGAATGGAAAAAATTCAAGCAGATTTATTAGAAGAAGAAAACTATAAATATATACAAAAATTACGCTATCAAATTGGTTACCTATTTGCAAAGTTACAGATGAATACTTTTGCTTTCTTTAATAATAAAGAAAGGATTCACCTCGAGAAATTAACTTCTATTATTAACTATAAAAAATTAAAGTCATTGGGTGAAGATTTAGTTAATTTGGAGATAAAGGATTATTCAAGAATCAGTAAAATAATTAAGGATATAAATAGTCAATATAAAACTAAATTTTTATGTATAACTTTAAATAGGGAGAACAAATATATTTATCATTTATTTAAATATTCAAATAAATGGCTAATTGTTTTTTTACTATTTTCTATTATTGCTTCTGGGTTTTTTGAATGGGGTTATTTTTCTTATTTTAAGATTCCGATAGCTAATGTTCCCTATGCAATTAATGATGTTATTGGAATAATATTATCTTGGTCAAGCATAATGATTTTAGCTGCTTTTCTTAGTATAGCTTATTTTCTGCTTTTTTATAGGGTTTTTAAAGGTAAAAAACCCGAAGAGTTGATGCAATTGCATGGCTCTATTATAAAATGGTTTTTCTTTCCTCCTGTAATGTATTTCTACTTTATTATAACAATGTTCTGTTTCTCTTTTTGGTATTTAACCTCAGCAAATATCGCACTGTCTGATTATGAGATATTAGTAGCTTTTTCAGTTTCATGGTTGATATTTACTCAATGGGTTTTTTATTATTATACTATTCGGATTAAGGTACCTATATTTATTAATTTTTTAATCACATATATCCCTATATTTTGCTTATATTTTTTTCTACTTGGAAACTGTAGTGCAAAATTAGCTTCTATACAGCAAAATAAAAATATATATATCCAAGCTGATAAGGAAAATAGTATAGTCCATGGAAAAGTTATTAAAGTTATATCAAAAGGTTATTACGTTCTTGATGAATATAATAAAATAATATTTTACCTTTTTGATTATATAAAAAAAATAAATTAGCAAAAGTTGATTGGGCTTTTACCCAACGTTCACCTCAAAATCCTTATTAGTGTGCATGCAGCAATACTTGGCCTGTTTTAAATAAATTTCTTATCTTACGGTTTGGGTAAGTGAAAGTTTGGATATTTTGAGAAGTCAAAAGATGTGTCTAATTCATCTATGCGGGTTTTTATATAAGGAGTGAAGTAAATTGTATTAAAGCTATGATAAATTTGATTATTTGAATTTATGTATTCGACTATTTTATTCATTTGATCTAATCTAAATTTATTTAAATAAGGTTTTATTGCAATATTAAAACGTGAATCGGCACTTGAATAACTATTCGATTTTCCGTAATAAAGAATTAAAAAATCATAAAATTTATTTGACCATTCTTGACTATCTTCAATAAACTCGAGTATCTCTAATTCTTCTTTTTTAAAATCGGCTAGAAGAAAATTTTTAGTATATTCTATAATTAAATTGTTAAGAAATTTATCTGTGCTTTCATTTAGGAACCAGCCTAATCTAATTCCATAACCCTTAGAAGATAATATCTTTTTAAGAATTATTCTTAAGTCATTTGTTAACTGAGAATAAATAAATCCATAGGTTGCCATATATTTTGTAAATAATTCCAAAATCTCATCTTGCATCGAAATTCGACTAAAATAATCGGCATTTTTTAATATATAATCCTTAAGTAAATTTTTATTTCTTTGAGTCATAATTGATAACGCAGAGAAGTTAATTTTTCTGTTTAAATGGCAATTTTCATTTTCTATAAAAAAAGTAACTTTCCATAAACTCTTATATAAATCCAATTCCATATTTTGATTTAAATGAGAGAAAAATTTTGATTCCATGTAATTTTTTAGTACTTGATTATCATTAAGATGACTGGAATTCATAGATAGGTCAGTAACAAAATCATCAAAAATTTTCTTTGTATAAATAGGAGGCTTTATCAAAAGGCCAATTAAGACATTTTCTAGCTGAGAGCGAGTTTCTGACTTAGTTGGTTTAAACAGGTTTTTTTCTAATAAAGAGTGCTCAATCATAACAGGATGAGCTGCAAGATGTCTTAATTTTTGAAGATGTAGCAAGCGCTCAAGATCAACTACCTCAATGAAGTAAGTAGCTTTACAAACCTCGCGGACTAAATTTGCTTCCCATGCTATGCTCCTCTCATCTTCTGAAGATTTTATATATTTCTCTAAAATAGCTTGAGCTTTCGTATCATTATAAATGTGCGTTAATTTTTCAAGTTTAAAAAAAATGTCAGAAATTACTATATTCCATAGAGATACTATGGCTGATCTATAGTGCCCATTTTGGTAAGCTAAATATGACTCGTGAAAATACTCCTTAGTTCTATCATCATATATTTGCTCAATTAAACCTTCTATATCCATATTTCTTTAGTTTAGGTAGGCCTATGTTAAAAATAGCCCAACTTTTATATAATTTCTGATTTAACTATTACTAGAGCTAGAATTTTAACTATATTGTATTCCTTAACAGGTATAGGTTGGCCTCCTCCTGCATATAAATATCTATTAATCTTCAGAAATTTGATTGTGTTACGCGGCATTAAACTAAGATTGGTTTGTTCATAATTATATTAAGTTCATCAAAAATGAACAATATAAAAAAATGAACAACATTCCACTAAAAAATAATATTAGTACGGTGCACCTAAAAGGGTAATGGGTTTCTAAGTCTCATTAAAATCACTGGGACATTTGGGACAAGCGGGACACCCGCATAAACACAGGTTACAACTGTCCCATTTTAAAAAATATCAGTTGGGACAAATGGGACAATTCGTGGCGAAAAAATTTTTTCACTAGCAAACAATATCAACTAGGTGTATTTAAGATCACCACCTTTAAAGTGCTTGACACTCATTCTAATCTGGATCAATAATTTCTACGGACTTTGAGAAAGCCTTAATTACCGTTAATAATTAAGCTTTTAGGATAATATCAAAGAATCCCCAGTCTCTTTTACCGCATTTATGTAATAAAGAGTCAACTGGTTTTCAAACAGCATGGACGCTGGTGGACGGCATTAAGCTGATTGATCATCATTTGACGAGGTTATCCATGTCTAATACTAAACTTTCTCGTTTACAACTCTTAAACGAATTTGAATCTGCACCGAACTCTTCCTTATTTAATCAAAAAACGTTAGCTGCTGTTTTAAGTTGCTCTACTCAACTTTTAGAGCGTAATCGTTGGGCAGGCACTGGCATTCCCTATCTTAAAATCGGCCGCAAGGTTTTATATCGCAAAAGTGATGTTTTAGCTTTTCTAGAGCAGCAACGAGTCTATTGTTCGACTAGTGATGAAGGGCGAAGCCTAGCGCTGGTTAACGAATAAATTCCATAAAAATAGATTTTTGTTCAAGAAGGGGATGATGTCTACGGAAATTGTGCCTTTCATGAACGCTGTTGGAGAAAGAGTCATGAGTCAAAATCAAATTATTAATATCAAAAATAAAGCGGGTAGTTCCTCTGTCATTTGTGAGTACGCTGGTGGCCACTTTAAGTTAACGGAAAAGGGTATCTCTTTCCTTGGCAATGATAAAGATGGTAACCCAATGGCACCACGCTGGATCTGTTCACCGCTCTATGTCATCGCTAAAACTCGAGATGCTAAAAGTGGTGAGTGGGGACGTTTACTGGAATGGCAGGATGATGATGGCATTATCCATCAATGGGCAATGCCATTATCGCTATTACAAGGGGATTCCTCTGAAGTAAGGCGGGAGTTGGCTAACCTTGGCTTATCTATCTCACCGAATAAAATTGCTCGGGATTTGCTAGCTACCTATCTACAAGTGTTTCCAGTGGAGGCGAGGGCACGTTGCGTTGATAAATTAGGTTGGCATGGCGAAACCTTTATCACGGCATCGCAAGCAATAGGCAATTCGTCAGAAAGAATTGTCTTTCAAAATACTAATGCCATTGAATCGGCGATGTCTGTATCAGGTAGCGTTGAGGATTGGCGAAACACTATTGGTGCGCTTTCTGCTGGAAACTCACGCCTGGTTTTTGCTATTTCAACGGCCTTTGCACCAACATTAGCAACGATCGCGGGTGAAGATTCGGGTGGATTTCATTTCCGAGGTGCTTCTTCGTGTGGCAAAAGCACCGCTTTAAAAGTATCAGCTTCTGTTTGGGGCAATCCGCAAGCGTATTGCCGTTTATGGCGCAGCACTGCGAATGGTCTTGAAGGATTAGCTGCACTTCACAATGATGGGTTGTTAATTTTAGACGAATTAAGCCAAATGGATCCCAAAGAAGCAGGAGAAGCGGCTTATTTACTTGCCAATGGTCAAGGAAAAACAAGAGCTACTCGGCAGGGAATAGCAAAGCCCGCTTCTCGTTGGTCACTGTTTTTTCTATCAGCTGGTGAAGAATCCCTCATATCTTTAATGGCAAGAATAGGGCAGCGAACCAATGTTGGCCAGGAAATTCGCTTGGCAGATATTGAAGCAGATGCTGGGTTTAATATGGGCATCTTTGAAAATATTCATAATCAGTTAAGCCCCGCTACAATGGCACTATCCTTAAAGGAATATTCTGGCAAGTATTACGGCGCAGTTGGCCTGGAGTGGTTAAAAAAAGTAGTTACTAATCGCCAAGCTATTGCAAGCAAGATAAATGGTTTAATACAGGAATTTATAAACAAGCTTGCTATAGCAAATGCGACTGGTCAGATTATACGAGTAGCACGACGTTTTGCTTTAGTGGCCATTGCCGGTGAGTTAGCTAGTCATTATGGATTAACCGGTTGGGAAAAAGGCGAATCACTTTCTGCAGCTCAAAAGTGTTTTAACGTTTGGTTAGACGCGTTCGGCAGCGAAGGTAATCGGGAAGACAGAGCAATAATCGCGCAAGTGCGAGCTTTTTTTGAATCACATGGCGCAAGTCGCTTTGATAATGTAAGAACACCAAATAACGAACGTGTTCTAAATCGTGCTGGATTTTATTCAACTGACGATGAAGGCTATCGTGTTTATATGGTCTTAACGGAAGTCTTTAAAAAAGAGTTGTGCCTTGGCTTTGACCCCAGAATGGTTGTTCGCGTACTGATGAATGAAGGCTGGTTAAAACCTGCAGCCGATGGACTGCCTACTCATAAACCAAGAATTAGAGGGGTAGGTACGCCCAGAGTTTATAAATTCACTGATAAAATCTGGGGCGGTGAGTAAATTATTAAATAAAAAAATTGTCCCATAAATTTTAATTCTTGGGACAATTTGGGACAGCGTAAGCCTAGTCTTAATGCGCTGTCCCAAGTGTCCCAGTTGCCCCAGCCGATTTTACATCCTTAAGATATAACCATAACGTGTTACGCGATTTTATTCCCATCTCATCTTGTATCAACAAGCAAGTTCTATAGTTACCATGCTCAGCCAGCAAGCTTGCATACATTTGCTGCGCATACAAATAGCGCCAGCTTTTAGCGCTAGATAGGCGATGTTTGGCTAAAGCGCTGCGCCATCTTAAGCGGATTTCTTCATAGGGCATTATTTTTATGAGGCTATCATGCCTGCCAGTTAACTGATTAAAAAAATCTACAAGCAAGCGTTGAGTTGTTGTTCGATAAGGGATATGTCGGTCGCTCGAGTTAAACGCAATATCTCGAGTAATCCAAAAATGATTATCTTGAACCTGGATGTGCGGTTTTATTGTAATGGCTTCTCGAAAGGTTAAACCAAACTCAGTTTGCAATGCCATAATAATTCGAGCGTATGGATCGGTAATTGATTGCCATATATCTGCTTTAATATTTAACTTACGTTTTTTGCGTTTAATAGGACGTATTAAATTAAGCGCTTTGTTATCAATATTACCAACAGGACACTCACACATGGCCAAGAAGCGACGAATGATTGTCATATAGCGCATGATTGTCACTGGATTAATCTTGCGTTTTTTCCAATAAGAAACTAGTTCGGTAATATGTTGCGTGCTTAGTGCTTGCCAGGTGGGTGGTACTTGCCGAATAGCAAATAAATCATCAATCATTTTATGAATGATATAAGCACGATGCTTGCGATAAAGATATTTACCTCGCCTGTCTAATTTTATTTGCTGATTAGCGAATTGTCTCAATGATTGTGTGCGCATAGTTCACCTGCAAAGGTATTTTAAATAAGTGTTTGCCCTGAATGCTGTTTAGTGTTGGTCGAGCAGCTCACTCGCTGGTGAAACTCGGCAAAGCCGTAAAGCTCGAAGTAGGGGGCAAAGCAATCGTTATAAGGCAAACGATGTGGCCATAACTAAGTTTTTTTGGTGGTCTTTCTCCTAGCAATGTATGTAAAAAGATTAGATAAAACAAAAGCGCTTTATCCGCCATCCATTTCATAGTGAACAATGATTTAGCTCTATCGAACAATAGAGTTCCTTGAAGGTTTCCCGACTAAACGTCCAACCATGAGGTTAGGGAATAAGCATGGTTTTAGTATAAGACGCTTAAGCGTTTCGCCGGATTTCCACCGGCTCATCAGTCATACTTCATTTAGAAAAGTAGCAAAGTGCAGATCTTGAAACAAGGGGTTTGCCAGGGATTTCTTGTCCTATCTTATTTGTCGCGTTAGGACAGAGGGCTTTCTGAGCTAGATAATGACTGGCTTATATTGGTTGAAAAATGCTGCGTCACTGCATATATGTGCAGTGACGCAAGCTAGTCATAAAAATCTAGTTTCTAGGATAGAGCAATTCCCAATCAGGCTCGTAATGAAGGCAATGATAGCATCCATCTTCCATATTTTCAGGGCCTAGGCTTTGACAAAATGAGCATTCGTTTATATCGTCTTCAGTAAAGGCTTTACGGCATTCAAAACAGAAAAATTGGTTATCATATTCAATTAATTTGTTAGATCCACAATAACAGTGGACATCTGAGTGCTCTTCCAACTTATAGACTTTAATTTTTAATATTAATTTGATCCATGAATATTTTTCATTGCACTTTTTGCAAGCACAATGAAGCTCGGAAAATTGATTAACACTTTGACATTTTTCACAAGTGTAAAATAAGTTTATAGACTCATAGCCACATAATTTGCATGAACTTTCATAAATTAATTTATCTTGATACCTTGGCCTTGTTGAGCTGCAGAAACTACAGTTGGAGCATCTGAATAAGCGAGTATTAAATTTATCTTTTTTTAGTAAATTTACCAATTCATTCTTAATATACTCCTTGTAAACAAGTTCCTGATAGGGCTGATACTTTTTTTCTATTTGTTCATATACAGTTTTTATTTTAGAAGTGAAGTTATAGAAATTAAGGTGCCATTTTTTATTTAAATAAAGATTTAGAATATACCAGCCATGCATTTGATCAGAGATGAGTTTTGCATTATCTCTTTCTGATAAATTGTTACTAAAATGAACCCATTTATTTCTTTGATTCTTGATATCATTTAATATCTGTTTATGATCCTTATCTATAGGCGCTGATATTACTTTCTCTAAAACATCGCACATCTCGTCAAAATTTTTGGAGCAAAAATCTCCGATAAGGTATTTTTCTAAATTAGGCTGTCCTTTTATAATTAATGACCAATGCTCCATAATGATACGAGCTTTTAAGAATAACTCTACTCCCGACCAAAAGTGTATATAAGCGTATTTCGGATCCCCATTAATATCTTCAAAGGCTCTTTGTAAAAAATCTAAGGCATTTTCAACAAGATATTTTAATTGCCCTTCATTTTTCATGATGTATTCCATTTAATGAAAAACATATTCAGGATTTAGATGTTCTGAAGTTACTAAGGAAAATTGCTCAATTGATCTTACGACTTATATGACCTAGTAGCACCACTACCAGTTGCTGTAAAGCATCACATAATATGCATCTTCAAATGAGCTTCAACTTAGGCTCGCGCCGAACATTCTCCGAACGCTCTCTCACTATATTTTCCATACACCCTCAACAAGAGCAAAGTAGTTGCTTTTGGCATCTACCAATAAGATAGAGGGAGCGCAAAAATGTTTGCAAGGTTATTCCTCCCTTTTATTTTAAGAGTGTAATCTAATTATAGAAAACTTGATAAAAAAAGCTTAATGGAAGTATTTGGAAATTCCGGATTGTTTAATTTTTTTAACTTATCATATCAAAAATAATTGAATTTGTAGTTATATTTAACTACAATTATGTTGGATAATACTACATATGGTGTTAAAGTCATGACAACGAAAACGGTGCAAGCAAGAGTTGATAGTGATCTCAAAGATGCAGGTGAAGGGATTTTAAAGATGCTTGGTATCACTCCTTCACAGGCAATCAATGCCTTTTACGCACAGATTGTTTTATGTAGAGGTTTACCTTTTGAACTTAAACTGCCAAATAAACTATCTCGTGAAGCAATTGAAGAGTTAGAAAGTGGCGGCGGCAAGACTTTCTCATCCTTTAAGTCAATGATTGACGATTTGGATGAGGATACGCATGCTTGAAATAGTTCGTTCATCACAGTTTAAAAGAGATCTTAAAAAAATTATCAAGCAGCGCAAAGAACTGGGCTTATTACAAGAAATTGTAGAGCTATTACAAAAGTTAGAGCCGTTACCGCCTAAAATTGTGATCATTCTCTTTCAGGTAATTGGAAAGGGTATAGAGAATGCCATATCTCGCCAGATTGGTTACTTATATACAAAATTGATGACCAGCTAAAATTGTTAAGGTTAGCTCGTATAGGTTCACATTCAGAATTATTTCAGTAATTACTTTAAGTTCCCTAATATTTTTTTACCTAGTATCAGTTGTCAAGGATTCCTTGATAACTGAGCATTTGGTTTATATTGCTAGTAAGTTCTAAAACGAAATTGACCGCAACTAAATGTCTTAAGCTGAATTCTAACTATTTTTCTTCTTGTTAATTAGTTAACTATATTGCCAATCTTTGTTATCCCGCAGAAAATCATTTTTCTAAGGGCGCAATATACATACGTTGTATGTGGCGAAAAAACGAACTAAATTTCCCCTTCTTTGCTATTAGGTAATTGACTTAAGGCAGCACGTTCACGTTCTAGTTCAAACCGTAATTCTTCCTCTGTTGGTAAGTAAGGTAGGTACTTAGAAGCAAAGAGTTGTTTGCTGTCAGTTAACACAGAATATTTAGCGACCGCTTCACTTTTTTGGCTGCAGAGAATTAGACCGATGGTAGGATTGTCGTCAGAGCCTTTACGGTGTTGGTCGTAAATTCTGACATAGGTATCCATTTGGCCAACATCTTGATGAGTGAGTTTACCTAATTTTAAATCAATTAATAAAAAGCATTTAAGTTTAAAATTATAAAAAACTAAATCGATGTAGAAATCTTGATCCTCAGTGCTTAATCGTTGTTGACGGGCAACAAAGGCAAAACCTTTTCCTAGTTCTAATAAGAATTGCTGTAAGTTATTAATTAGAGCTTGCTCTATGGTGTTTTCTAAAAGTGGAGCATGAGGTAAGTTGAGAAAATCTAGAATATAGGGATCACGTAAATAGTGTTTTGGATTTGTTTGTAGCTCTTGGATATGTCCTTCAGCTTCAACAATTACCGGTTGTTTATCCTTACTAGACAGCAATCTCTCAAAGTATAATGTACTGATTTGCCTTTCTAATGCACGTGCACTCCAATTTTGTTCTATACACTCTTGTAAATACCAATCTCTAGCTTTTAGGTTTTCTACCCTTAACAACACTCTATAATGCGTCCAGGTCAATTCGGAACGCACTGCGTTCCATTTTGGGTAAGCTAAATAAAATGCACGCATATTTCTTAAATTACGTTCATCAAAGCCTTTGCCAAACTCACCTTTGAGTTGTTTAGAAAGTGATTTTAGTTGCTGTTGTCCGTACTCAGCGCGTTTTTGCCCTTGTTGCTCATGTTCAATAATTAAGCGTCCTACGTTCCAATAGGCTTGAACCATTGTATGGTTAACCGTAGTTTGTAACTGAGATCTTGCTTCATTTAATGTAGTTCGAATTGCAGCAAGTAGTTCTGAATGTTGGTTAGTTAAATCAGTCATTTAATTTTTTCTCTTTAGGTTGCAGGGCAATAATATCAGCCGATTTAACGACTCCCATACACTTTAAAATATAATCGGTAATTAATTGCATTGGTTTTCTCAACCGCTCTACATCGGCAATAATATAACCCGCAGTAACATCACTCGTCATTTTATGATTCAGTAAACGCTTAAGTGCATAGGCTGGAATATCTAAGCTTTCTGCAATAGTAATAAACGTTCTTCTTAAATCGTGTACTGTAAATTGAATGCCTGTTAGTTCGGTGACTTTAGTCATTTGTCTGCGAGGTTCAATAATATGGCCAGCAGCGCCTGCTCCTGGGAATACGTAATTGTTAATGCGACTGTCGTATCGCGCTTGCATTAAATTATATAGAAAATCAGAAAGGGGAAGGGTGTGGTTGTCGCGGTTCTTTGTGTCGTGAATGATTAATGTCTTTGCCTTTAAATCAATTTGATCCCATGTCAACGTGGCTGCTTCTTGACGGCGTAAGCCAGTAAATAGAATTAATAACAGATAATCACGAAGTGTCTTATTTTGGAGTTGCTCTAGGGCATTATACCAAGGGGCTAACTCGTGTGACTTGATAAGGGTTTGGCGTCGTTCTATGCGATACCAAGCGCGAGTTTGTGATAAACGTCTCACTGGGTTTTCGGGAATAAGTGATTTACCTTCAGCGTCTTCATATTGTCCACTTGCAAAATTAAATAAGGCACGTAAAACGCGCATGGCCAAATTAGCGTAGGCTTCACCGTGAGCATCGCCTAATTTTTGGTGGTGTTTAGCAATTTTGTCTTTGGTAATCGAAATCAGGGGTTTATTCATCCAGCTTGAGAAGCCTTTGGTTAGGATTTGTTTGTAATTGATAAGGGTGCTTTGCTTTAAGGACTTTCGGGCTTGGAGGTAATCATTAAATACTTCCTGTAGAGTGATTTCTCGCATCTTAGAGGTTTTCTTTTGCGCAACAGGGTCAAAGCCCATGGCAATTTGGCCAAGGAGCTTTTGAGCTTCTTTACGGGCCATCTCAACGGTTAATTCTGGATAACGTCCTAAGGTGATACGACTCAGTTTATTCTTAATAATCTTTTCGACAAAAAATGCTTTCGTGCCGCCTGAAGTCACTCGCACGCCAAACCCTTTCATATTGTCGTCGTAATAACGTTTTTGTGCGGACTTTCCATTTTGGGTGCTTAAGGGGATGGGCAATTTATCTACAACTGATTTAGTGATCTTCATTTAAATTTTCCTAAGCGTGTCGAATACGTGTCGAAGGCGTGTCGAATATATGTCGAAGAATTGTTTAAAATTTGTTAAAAGAACTTATAACTTATTATAAGGATTGCTCGTTGTAAATAAAAGGTTTTTAAAATAATTTAAAAGAATGTCGAAGTACATAAAATACTCAATTTTGTAACTCGTAATCAATAGGTCAGCGGTTCGATTCCGCTCAACGGCATAGTAAAATCAATAAGTTACGAATTTCAATTTTCATTTTTGTTTTGCGTTTCGAATTTTCAACACAAGATTTTAAATCAAAGTAGATAAAAAAATATATTAAAGTATTTTTAGGTTATTAGGTGTTTCCCATTTCACGGAAACATGAGTGCCTAACAACAAAGTACCTAACCGATTTCGATAATTTTCTAAGTTTCTAAAGCCCTAAGCACACCATTGAATGGGTTTCATACTACGGTGAGTACCTTTAGTAATGACGTAGAAATTTATTAAACGCCTTATATGCGCTAAATTTTGCCAAGCAAACTATAATTATTCTAAGTTAATATGAAGTTTTCCGAGGTTATTGTTATGGTTAGGATTATAGAAAAGAGTAGTGAGTTACAGCATAGGGCACTTAATTCTAAAGAAGCAATTGCAAATTTAGCCTATAAACTGACTGAGGGAACATCCAATGCTTTAATTGCAATTATTGAATTTAAAGAACTTATAGATGGATTATCTGATAATGAATTAAAAAATAAAATTTTAGGGTTAAGCATTAATGTACGAAATGATCAAGTGTCAATAGGTGATATTTTATCAAAAATAGATAAAGGCATGTGCGTGAAAAGGGCAGCACAACAAATAACAAAAATTCTTAATGATCATATAGCTAATGAGATTTTGGAAATTAATTTAGATTCTGCTAGAGATCAAAATAAGTATAATCAGTGTTTGATCTTATATACAATAGTGCGGGATATAGATGAAGGCTTAAAAGCTATAAAAAAATATTTACAGCCTTTATCAAAAGAAGAACTTTTAAAAGTAGTGACTGAGAAAAATCAAGATAAAAATTCCTTGTTACATATTGCTGCAAGAGATCCCAATGATAATAGACGTTTATTAGAGATTCTAAATCTAATTGACCCAAAACATAGATTAGCGGTGATTAAGGAGGTAAATTGTAATGGTGATCCTTTAATTCACCTCTTGGCTGATAAGAGTGATAATTTTGCTTCCCTTAAAGAAGCTTTATCACTTATTCCTCCGGAAGATAGATTACAAGCAATTAATGCAAAGGATCGTCTTAATGGCAACACAATACTTCATAATATGGCCATGCTACGTGAGTCTCCTGAAGGCATAGTATTTACTCTGGAAAGTCTACCAAAAGAAATGAGGTTAAAAGCCCTTCAAACAAAAAATGAGGATGGTCACTCACTATTAGATATTCTTGTTAAAAATTCAAATGAGAGGTCTCTTCAGGCCATTTTAAATATTGTACCAGAAGCTAAAACAGAAATAGATGCATTGACACAGGGTAATAAAGCTAATGCTTCGGAATGTTCAGCATCTTTTATTAATGTTATGGCTAAGAATAATGCAGCCAGCGGAAATCATTCAAATAGTACTCTAGATAAAACGATAAAAGGCGAGGATAAAGAAGAGAAAAAGCGTTGGATTATGCCACAAAGAAAAAAATGGTAGCAAGCGTAGCCTACGCTTGCTTCCTAATTTAGACTTATTATCTTTGACTGATTTAATAAAATATCTGTTTCAACTTTTTCAAGCAAGCCTTCTTTTTTAAAGAAAACTGCTTTGCCTATCATTTTAGACTGGCCATTTTCTTTACTCTTTCCAAAAGCCTCAATTCGGCTGGGTGTCATATACTTATGCATATAATATTTAGAAAGTGTAGCTCCTTCCTCTTGCTTGGCAATTTCTCCCATCGCATTGACAGTTGTATAGTAATGACTATCTATTAAACCTTGGCCATTTATTGTGTGAAACAGAGAAGGTAAATTTCTTTCATACCTTGAAACTTCGCAAGCTGTATTAAAATAATAAATACTTAATTTAACATTTTTCGGAATAAGCATTGGATATTTATTATAGAATTGGCTTAGCGGCTGTAAGACTTGTTGATGCAAGTCGTCATAAACGTTGTATTGAATAGGGCTTTTCGGATGTAAAAGCGCAATACGATGCATTTGAGCATATACAATATTTACTTTATCCTCTGAAAAAATGAAACTACTCTGACTACAATTAATAAGAGCTGTTAAATCTTCATCACTAACACGTTCAATTAGTGGATTAACACCTTTTGCTAATAAATTGTTAATAGCACTATTAATAGTAAATCCTGGCTTACGATTAGCATTAATATCTGCCAATAACAAGGGATCAAACCAGGCACCCATTGTTTTTGCTAGGGCACGAGCAATGGGAAAAGCTAAGTTATTTTGGTTATAAAGAGCATTTATACTGTCAAGACGGATACTTTGCCTGTTTGAGCTACTAGTTACATAGTGAACTCTAGACTCGTCTAGATTTTTTAAATGCTCAATTGTTGAAGCGTGAGCCGTTGCGACATCAGCTGGCAGAATATTCGGAAGCCCAAAACAGCCATCATGATCGATAGCACTAACCCGAATACTCTCAGCCTTACTTTGATTACTATATGATCTAGCTAGAGAAAAAGTTAAATTTTTATTTAATTGCTGGCTAATTGCCCTTGTAGCTTTAAAAAACATCGAACGCCCATTCATTTAAATAAATATATTCTAACAAATAAACTATTAGTTCTACAAATGATCACCTACATTTTAATAACGAACAATAATCTTATCTGGAAAACTGGACGATTTTTGTACTTTTAATTGATAATTTGAGCGGCTAAGGACTATCTAAAAGAGCTTTTAACTGCTGATTACCTTTAGCCAGCGTAGTCTTGCTATATTTGCTCTAATTGCTTGTCAGTTTGGATCCTGAAAAAGCCTATCGGCACCAATTAGAGGAATAATACGATATAAAACTTCCTCCATTACTCTAGGCTCGGCATCTACGATAAGTTTTGCTTTTCTATCTTTCCATGAAAGCGTTTGAATGAGATTCGCAGCAACAACAGAGGGCTCCTTAAGATTATTAACTGGCACTTCAGTACTGCCACCTCGAATGCTGGTGCTTATGGGACAGCAAATAATTAGTCCAGTTGCTTGATTGTATTCTTTTGACGATAACACCAAAGTAGGGCGATACTTGCCTATTTCTTTTCCTTTAGTTGGCTCAAAGTCGAGCCAGATAATGTGATTTCTTTCTGGGATGTATGTTTTTGTCATTATTGCTCAACTTCTTTAGGGTTAAGTGTAGCAAGCAAATCGGCATGGGCAGTTTCTGCAGATAATCCCTTGATAAGATCAGCTTCTTTAAAGGGAAAGTGTTTTCTTTTTGTTGATTTAACTACCGTAAAGCCTTCTTCAGTAATTTCAACATCAACCTCAGTTCCCTCTTTAAAGTGAGGTATTTCACGCATTGGGCCACTGATACGTAAGGCTAAACCATTACCCCATTTTTGAATTTTTGTATGTATTTTCATTTTTACGCCTAATGTATCAACAATGTAGATATTAACAAGTATACACAACATATCACTAATTCTGCAACCGCAGCTAAATAAAGTCTATTTAAAGAAAGTTCTAACCGTTGATTGTCCTTAATTAATTTAAATAACTTAACGTTAATCGTAAAAATTACTGGGACATTTGGGACATTTGGGACAAGCGGGACATCCACATAAACACAGGTTAAAAGCTGTCCCATTTTAAAAAATATCAACTGGGACAAATGGGGAGGGGAAAAAAGGAAAATAAATGTCCATCTAGGTTAAAATTAGATAAGTGAGCCCTTCTACTAGAAAACATCATAGTTTATCGTTTTCTGGTTTTGAACAATTATGAGTTTGTGCATAAAGGCATTGATTTGCCATAATTTATTTTGAGTCTATCCTTAAATAAGGTAGCTAACAATCAAGTTAACCATATTTAGGGAAAGGAGATGAAAAATGGATCATTTACATCAAGATCAAAAGCGAGGGCAAATTAAACCCAATCCAATGGGAGATTGGCATGATACACCTGAGCATGAGCAAGTAGAACATTACTCAGCAGAAAATTTACATCACAAACAATTCAGCCAAAAGCCTTGGTATAAACGGGCTAAACAGCGATTTATTGAGTTATTTCACGACAGCCGTGATAAAGTAAGTGATACTCAGCATACTATTAAAGACTATTCTAATACAGCCGTAGAAAAATTTGTTGCAAGGCCTATGCCTTATTTATTAGCAACTAGTGCTATAGGATTTTTGCTATCTTCTATGTTGCACCAAAAAAAGGATAAAAAGGCTCATTTACATCAAGAATCGATGAAAGATCGTTTAATGAAAAATTTACCCCACAAGTATTTCGGTCAAAAACCTTTACTTAGCCGCATTAAAGACCAAGTTAATGAATCATTTTATGGTAGCCGTGATAAAATCAGTGAGGCTCAAGATACTATTAAAGACTATTCTGACACCGCCCTACAGAAAGTTAGTGAAAAGCCGCTTCCTTTCTTATTAATGGCTAGCGGTTTAGGATTTTTGCTATCTTCTGTGTTTCGACAAAAAGAAATAAAAGTAGTCCATGTATATCAAGAACAAGACCACAACCGCATGAAACAAAATACGATGGAAGACAAGCATAATGTTCCTCATCAAGAGCATGCAGGTCGCTATTCAATAGAAAATTTACCTAATAATTTGCAATTTGGCAGAAGACCTGTGCCTTATTTATTAATAGCTGGTACTGTAGGGTTCTTGCTATCCTCTATGTTTTATCGTAAGTAAAAATCAATTAAACTAAAAAAGATTAATTAAGAAAAATTAGTAAAACAAGATGAAGTGAAATTTACTTCATCTTGTTTATATTTATTTTAAATTGGAGGGTGTATGAAAGAAAAATAACCACCCCAACACCCAGATCAACAACCAGGCATTGAAAGCACTAAACTCATTTTTCAAGTACATTATTAAAAGTGATTCTAATTTTGTTGAAGATTTAGAAGAATTATGTAATAAAATTACACAAGAAATTGTATTAATCTCGAATGAAATTGAAGTTAAACTACAAAGAATATTATTTGAAAGTTACTATTTGATGATAGAGATGGAATCGAAACATTACAAGGACTTTCAGTTTTATTAAGGTTCTGACGTTTACCTTTCCAAGCAGTAAGTAATATTTACCTCTTTTTATAAAAATTAGGTATTAATTTGCTTTTCGAACTATTCGGAAATACCGGATAGTATATGGTATTCGTTTTCTAAAGGGACAAAACATTTATAATCATAGGTGTACTTAACTACAATTAAATTAATTAAAATAAATTTGCACGTTAACTATGACTACGAAAATTGTTCAAGTAAGAGTTGATAGCAACCTTAGAGAGGAAGCAGAAAATATTTTAAAGATGTTAGGTATAAATCCTTCTCAAGCAATTAATGCATTTTATGCTCAAATTGTATTGTATGGAGGTATGCCTTTTGAATTAAAGTTACCTAATAAAATATCTCGCGAAGCAATTGAAGAATTAGAACATGGTAGTGGAAAAGTGGAAAAAGGTTTCTGTCCTTTAAGTCAATGATTGACGATGCAGATGATGTATATGCTTAAATTTAATTAGCAGCTAAAATTATTAAATTAACAATTTTAGGTTAACTAAAATGCCAGAACAAGTAGTTATAAAATTAGAGCTTCTTTAATAAGAAGCTCATGTAAAAATTAGTTCAATTATAATTTTAATTATTAAAGAGTATATAAACTCCGCTCCCTTGATTGCTCCAGCTGTGCATTTTCAATTAATTCACTTAATTTTCGGTGAACATCTTTAGCTGGCTGTAAGTCACTTAACAAGAATTTTTCTTGCGTTAAAGGATTAGTTCGATAACCCTTTTTATCTACTTTTAAATTAAGCAAGGTATCTAAATCAAATAAGTCACCTTCTAACCTAACGGGTTTATTAACAAGTTTCTGAGTATATGAATCTTTAAATTGCTCTAATTGTTTTTCATCAACATTAAGTTCTGCTAATAAAGATGTATTTGACTCTCGTTTTTTAATTAGTTCAAGAAAAGCTTTTAATGAAGAGCTAAATTCATTATTGACTAAAACAGTTGGTAAGAATTCGAGTTCTAAATTTACGCCACGCTGAATCCGAGATACGTATTCATATTGAGAATTGGCCATAGTGATGAATGCATCATTACCTAATTTCTTTAAATAAGAAAGGGGGTCGCTCTTACCTTGTTTATATGAGGCCAGCATGATTTCTTTAGCCGCATAAGTATTGTTAAGATATAAATGACGAGTAGTAGGATCCAAATCGAAAAATGTTTGTAATGGGTTTGAATAATTTATTTTCTGGAAGAAATGAATAAGTTCAAATGAATTATAGTGATTATCTATTATTAGTTGACGGTTTTGTGGGTCTATAGAAAAGAAAGTTATAAATGGATCTCTATGACCTAGCTTTAATAAAGACTTCATTACTTCAAAGCAATTATAATAGTTATTTATAAGCAAATTATTCTGCTCAGGGGTAAGAGCTATAAATTTATTAAATGCATTTTGATACCCTAATTTCGCAAAGCCTTTTATAACTTCTAGAGAGTTATAATAATTATTAAGAATATTAGTTAATTTAGGTGTCTCCATTGAAAGCAGTAATGCCAGGGCATCTTGATAACCGATTTTTATCAATCCTTTTAAGCATTCACCTGCATTGTAAGCATTTTCTAATAAAATATTTAAATAAGTGGGTTCTATATTTTTTAAAGTAGTAAGCGGCGATTTATATCCTAATAGATTAAAAATTTTTACTAATTCTTTAATGTTACTTGCTTTTTTTACAAGCGTTACCAATTGGTCTTCTTCCCAATTTTGCAAGTCTTGTAAAGCATCTGCATGGCCATATTGCTTGCAAGAGGTTATTAATTTAGCAAAATCAGAAGCATTATTTATGATAGCTAATTTTACTTTTTCAGAATTAAATCTATCTAAAGAAATATTACTTTTTAATAAAATTGCGCGAGCATATGTGCGGTATAATTCAGAGTCTTTGGCTTTATCAGAACAAATGCTCCAAAAAGTCTCACGCGTTGATTGTGACATATTAACTACTGCATTAGGGTCATCTAAAGAATAGCGATGCCCATCGATTTCTAATAGGTTAGTAGAGCGAGTTTCGTTAAATGTTATAGATGAGCCATTAGAAAAGACCACACTTGTTTGTCTAGAACTATTAAAAAATCTTGTATCGCTTAGTAGTTTTAATATGTCAGCCGTATTAGTAGCCATAATCAACTTCTCCAATTTGTTAAATTCTAATTATTCGAGCTGCGGATTTTATCTTAGTTATGTCTGGTGAGAATAGAATAATAGATGATTTTAATTTATTTATTGATGGTGTCATAAAAAACGAAAGCCTCCTAAGAGGTTCTGCGCTTAGGAAAAAAGCCCAAAGGGAGATAGTAGGCTACGCTTGCTTTTTTATTTTATTGATATTTCTAGCTACTTTAGTCATTAAGTCCTTTTTCTATCATACTTATCCTCGATAAAGCATCTTCATAACTGAGTTGTTGCTTAGCAATATCTATATCTAACGTGGCTCTTTGGGCTGCATTTTTACCATAGAACTCTAAAAGTATATCCCTTGCTTTTGCCCCAATTAGAAAATAGGGGCAATTATTGCTAAGGGTAATATTATTTATCAGTTTAAATAATTCAATATCATTCTTTGAAACATTATTCCATTTGCTTTTTGATGAATTTATCATAAATAATTTCTGCTGTTTCCTGGTTTCTCTCGTCAGATGAGCTTAATAAATCGGCATAGACTAAAATAAACGGCACAATATTTTGTTCGTAAGTTTTGGTATCGAAATTCCAAAATTTTTTAAGTAGTTCAATGTTGCCATTAATGTTTCGTTTTAGCCGACATTTATATTGTAATAAGGGCAGCTCATCATCTGCATAGAGGGTAATAGTCTCTGGTTTTAAATAATTAGTTAATTTAGCCGCTGCTATTTCACCGCCCCAAAGAAAATTAAAATCCATAGGGTTTACTTCTTTTAACAAAGCCAGGTTATCCGTCGAGAATTTTTGCATTATTAATTTAGGGCGTAATCTTTCTGTATATCCGATACACCATTTATTTAACAAAACTTCTTTATTAATTAGCCGCTTTTCATCATGATTTTTTGTGATTAGATAACCATTCTTTTCTAACATTAAAAAAGTCTTACCTATACTTCCAAGCGCAACGTCGCTCATTTTTGCTATTTCGCGGTAGGTACGATCTGATGCACTTTTAATTGTTAATAAGGTAAAAATAATTTTTATACTGGCAACACTAAGAGAGAAATGTTGTGTATCCGCTATAGTTGATTTTTGAGGTGTTTCACCTTTAATAGAGATAAAGATAGGTGCTGTGTTGATAAACATATTGCCTGATAAATCAATATATTCAATATTTGCCTCTTGTAGTTTCTCAGCAAGTACTTTGTTAACGTGGTTAGTAATTAATATGCTTTTTTTATTTAAGTGCTGCAGATAGTGGGTGATTACACCAATATTAGATTTATCGATGTTGCCAATTATCTCAGGCTTAAAGGTAAGATTATTTTGTTGAATACGGATATTGAGCTGATTTGATCTTTTATCATACTTGCATTCAACGCCTAACTTGTTCTTAATTGTAGACAACAATTTTTCCGTATCCATAACTATCGCCCCTGCTTGCTTGTTCATAATTATAGTACGTTCAATAAAAATGAACAACTAGGAAAAATGAACAAAATTGGCTTGTAAGCAATGAAAAATTAATTTATAGGCTCTGATTTAAATTTATTTTCATAATTAATTTTTATTTAAATTCTTTTAAAGCAAATTCAGTTGTCAAGGGTTCCTTGATAACTGAATTAATTTACAGAGTTCCAAAATGGAGCGTACTGAAATCTAAAAAGGTTATCTACGATAATTCAATGATTAATAATATGCTATTAATGTATTCCTAAGTTGATCTTCTATATTCCTATCGTACTTATCGAATACGCAAGTTAAGATTCCAATTTTCTTACATCCCGCAGAAAAATCATTTTCTAAGGGCGCAATATACAGACTTTGTTTGTGGCGAAAAAATATACTTACTTCCTAACTAAAATTTGGCAAGATGGCCTTAAATGAAATTTATATTTTAAGTTATAATGAGGATATGAAACCATTAATAGAAACGAATCCTTATTTAAAAAATAAAGAGTATCGAGGACTTACTAATGCTCGGTCTGTAAGGACTTCTAGCGGAGTTGAGGGAATTATAGTAAAACCCCTCTCAACTTGGAAGGCAGCGCACGCAGTCACTGTTAAGGTGTTTAGCTTATGTTCTCTATGTTTGTCCTGTTATTATCAACTAACAAGGCAGACTCCTTGGGTTTGATGGTTTTGCCTTTTTTCAGTACCAGTAATTTATTTATTTCAACGCCTATAAATAATATCTGTGAAGAAAAATAAAACCAGATTAAAATGATAATCAAAGAGCTGGCGGCGCCAAATACTGAGGCCCGGCCGCTGTTGTTAATATAGTAACTAACAATAAATTTTCCTAAGGTAAATAAAATAGCTGTAATAAAAGCCCCTATCCCTACGTCCTTCCAGTCAAGAATAACATCCGGTAATACCTTAAACAGCATGGCAAAAAGTAAGGTCATGATGAGAAAAGAAATGATATAGTCTAAGATCATGAAAATGTATACACTGCCACCGAACATCTGGATGAGAAAGCTACTCATCGCAGCAAGGGCGACACTTAACACCATTGAGACTAATAGAAGAAGGGCAATCCCCAAAACCATGCTAAAAGACAGGAAACGGTCTTTAATTATATTAAGCCATCCTCTACCAGGTTTAGGCATTACTCCCCAAATTTTATTTAATCCATTTTGAAGTTCAGCAAAAACCCTGGTGGTACCAAAAATCAAGAAAAAAATCCCAATGATCTGAGGTATCTTGCTTTTATCGGCCTGTTGGCTATTTTCTATCATGGTTTGAATTTGCAAAGCGGCTTTTGTCCCTGCCAAGCCAGAAATATGATCTAAAATACGGCCCTGTGCTGCAGCTTCTCCCAGGAAGAAACTGATGAGAACAATGCAGATAAGCAGGATTGGCGCAAGTGAAAAAATAGTATAGAAGGCCAATGCCGCAGATAAACTGGAAACCCTGTCTATACGCCAAAATTTAACTAACTCTTTAATTGATTGCCAAACGTTTCCAATGTCCATATTATAATTCCATAGTGAATGACAAAAACGTTAGACCACTTTATCAGATTTGCGAATTATTTATAGTCATGCAAGGCGACTAGCTGCAGCAGGCCCTTCGGGAAATATTAGTAACGCTTTTTATATTACTGTTATCCCGAGCATTCTACCTTGCCTCTACTATTTTAATTGAAACTAAACTGCACTTTGATTATGACTACAGAAATTGTCCAAGTAAGGTTGATAGCAATCTTAAAGAAGAGGCAGAGAATATTTGAAAGATGTTAGATATAACGCCTTCTCAAGCAATCAATGCATTCTATGCTCAAGTTGTTTTATGTAGAGGTATGCCTTTTGAATTAAAGTTACCTAATAAAATATCTCGCGAAGCAATTGAAGAGTTAGAAAATGGTGGTGGAAGAAGGTTTCTATCATTTAAGTCAATGAGTGACGATTCAGATGATGGACATGCTTAAACCCAATCAACTTCTTTCAGCAGGCGAGGAATCACTTACCGGTCTAATGGCGAAAGCAGGGCAGAGAACAGATGCAGGACAAGAGATTCGGCTAGCTGATATTGAAGCAGATGCAGGTGTAGGTTTACGTTGTCAAGGAAAGTTGTTCATCTGAGGTTGAGGCATCGCTAGTTGCTTGGCTACTAAAAAATGTGTATCTATTATCAGCATTGCTTTGTAACGAAGCCATTTTATTTAAAATAAGTTGTTCTATTTCTTTATGACCCATAATATGGGCAACCTCATGAGGCAAAATAGGCAAACTATCGTTTGAATCAAGTACTTGCCCTTTGTTGGTTATAAATTCTTTAGCTCTGGTTAATATATCTGGGCCTAACTTTTCAGCAGTCGTTATTAATTCTTTACTGCTTGATTGCCATGCTTTAAAACAACAAGCATCGGATGCCAGCAGATAGGAAACAATGTCTGTATGACCATTTTTGGCTGCAGTATAAAGCGGGGTCACACCTTTTTGAGTAGGCTGGTTTACATTCGCGCCCAAACTTACCAATGTCTTAACTGCTTCTAAGTGACCATTTAGTGCTGCAATATAAAGCGGGGACGTACCAAATTGATTAAGTATATCTACTGTTGCACCTAGACTTACTAATGTCTTAATTGCTTCCGCGTGACCAGCTGTTGCTGCACAGTGAAGTGGAGTTACACCAAATTGACTAGATATGTCTACTGTCGCACCCAGACTTACTAATGTCTTAATTGCTTCTACGTGACCCTTGTATGCCGCACAGTGAAGTGGAGTATTATTGTTAGCACAGGCCTTATTCACATTTGCTTCGCCCAACTTTACTAATACTTCAATTGCTTCCACCTGACCATATAGTGCTGCAAGGTAAAGGGGAGTCGCACCATTTTTGTTAGGCTCGTCTACTTTTACTTTCGCACCTAAACTTAGTAATGCCTTAATTGCTGCTCCGTAACCCATTTGTGCTGCAATATGAAGGGGAGTATAGTTATCATAAGCAACTTTATTTACGTCTGCTTTGCCAAATTTTACTAGTGCAATAATTGCTCCCACGTGACCCTTTTGTGCTGCAAGATAAAGTGGAGTTGTACCATTTTTATTAGGCTCGTCTACTTTTACTTTCGTACCTAAGCTTAATAATTCCTTAATTACAGCTAGGTGACCATTTTGTGCTGCAGCATGAAGGGGAGTCTGATTCATCGCACCACAGGCCTTATTCACATCCGCACCTAATTCTACCAATGCCCTAACTGCTTCTACGTGACCATTTTGCGCTGCAATATAAAGCGGGGTCGCCCCATTCTGATTAGGTATGTCTACTGTTGCACCCAGACTTACTAATGTCTTAATTGCTTCCACGTGGCCATTGTGTACTGCAGCATGAAGGGAAGTAGATCCATCCTCAGCCGCCTTATTTACATCTGCTTTGCCTAATTTTACCAATTTCGTAATTACTGCTCCGTGACCATTTAATGCCGCAGCATAAAGCGGAGTCGCACTACTTTTATTAGGTTTGTCTACGTTCACCCCAGCAATTATAATCGCCTCAACTGCTGCTTCGTGACCATTTTGTGCCGCAACGTAAAGTGAGGTAGCACCAGTTTCAGTGCACTCATCTACCTTTGCTCCTGCACTTATCAGTGCCTTAATTGCTGCCACGTTACCATAATATGCCGCAAGATAAAGCGGTCTTGTACCATTTTTATTAGGTTTATCTACTTCCGCGCCTAATTTTTTTAGTTGAGTAATGATTTGTGCTTTGTTTGCTAAAGCTGCTATATGCATTGGTGTATGATCGTCCTTATTGAATGCATTAAGAAGTCCCAAATACTGCAAACTCACAACAGCTTGACTATTACCTTTTTCTAACTGCTCATCAAGTTGGCTTCGCCTATTGCGCATAAAGGTCTGCATAAACTGCTGGGCAGGGGTGTTTGGTTTGAGCCTTTTTAGCAATAGTTGTGCTAAAGAAGAAGCGGCATTATTGGGTTTATAGGAAAGTAACCCCATCAGATCATCTTGTTGGTTTTGTTGCTCTTTTATTGGCGCCCTCCACTGACAAATCCGCTCCAAACGCCATTTTAACTCATCCATAAGTTTGTCTTTCACTTTAGCGTGTTTAGGATTTGGTTTTTCAAGGTATTCAAGGAGACTGCAATCAGGCCACGATTCATTGATCGTCTTTAAATATGTGTGAAAGAGATAATGTCTGACGTTGTTGTCTGTCAGAAGTTTGTCTATGGCCCCTGGTTTATTAAGCAAGACTTCCTCGATAGGATGCAAGGGTTGTTTTCCTTTTTTCTTTTTGCCAATTGGCGTGGTTTGAGTTGGGATCTGCGCGGCTTGAATTGAGGCTTGGCTGTTTACAGTGACTTTCTGTTCGGTTACTTTATTTTCAGGCTCTTTAAACCGTGCTTCAATGGCTTTGGCCTGCTCTTCTTGGCCGCGCTCTTTAAGGTATTGTGCATGCGCTAACCACTCCTCTTTAGAGGAATGAGTGGACAGGCTTTGGGTATGAGTTTTTGAATGATTGTTTTTTTCAACAAAGTCTTTAAGGGGGTCGCGGATGAAGTGGATGCCTCTAACCGGTGGCTGATAAATGGATAAAGACACTTCAGCACGCGTGGTTGCCACAAAAAACTCATTGAATAAGGTGCTGTGCCGAATGCTGCCGTCACTGGTTTTCGCCACTGTAGTTGGCTGGTTTTGTAACATAAAATTCTCACCAATGATGGGATTGGCGGCTTTAAAGCCGTCTTGCTCTAAAAACCGATACAACAACACGTGTTTGGCTTGCAATCCTTTCACACTGGTTGGGGTATAGACACGCTCACGGCCAAATAAGTCTATCGCTTCTGTTAGGAATTCTTCACTAGTAATGACGATGAAGTGCACATTGTCTCTATCATTCATTAGGGGCGTAAGCTCGTCTTTTTTATCTAACCAATGCACAGTGCCATGTTGAGTGAGTGCCTGATTTGCACCCACGTAAGCCAATTCATTTTTATCCAAAAACGACGCCCCGCCGATGGCTTGGTATTTAAACTGCAGCACCGCATTAGAAACTTCAATCACTTCTTTCGGACAGCGGTAAGAGGCTTGCAACACGGCGTGGGTGGTGACATCTTTTTGATACTTTTCCCAAAAAATAGAGCGAATAAATGGCAGCGTGGTTTCGCTACCGAACAAACGTTGATGGTCACCCACACAAAAAATAAGATTATCTGCTTGAACATCGTTCTGAGACAAAGGTTTTCGGTGCACCAAGGATTTAATTTGCTGACGCGATAAATCTTGGGTTTCATCTGCCCCAATAAAGTCATAGTGCTCGGTTAGTTCAATAGGATGAAACGCCAAATCGACCTCTTGGTTGTCAGCTAATTTTTTTAGATAACTTTGATACACATGCCACAGCCAAGCACGCGTCTTCTCATCTGAAAACAAGGAAAATTTACTGCTCACTAGACTATTATAGGTTTCAAAGGAGTCATAAGCAGACATGGTGTAGAATTCTTGATAAATAAGCGGTGCTTCACTTACCTCAACCGGCAACGCCGATTTCTCACGGGCATTTAATTTAAGTTGCGTGGCAGCGTAATGGTTGTACCACTGGATAAAGTCGCCTTCACCTTTAAAATTGGCTGCCCCATGGTTAAGGGTATAGATTTCTTCTGGGGTTTTAAACTCAACGCAGTTTGGATTAATCGTTGTGCCCTTAAACTCGACTTCACATATAGAAGCCCATTCCTGACGCAGCTGGTGCACTAAATGAGTTGACTTGGCAATCACTAAAATACGCGGTGGCTCGCCACGCTCTTCACACCAATGCATGATGTTTTGCTTGATAATCGCTAACAAGACACTCGTTTTTCCAGAGCCCGGTGCGCCACTGATGATTAAGGGCAGGGACGTTTTGCCTTTGATTCTAACTTCTTCTTGCCCCTCATCTAATAAGATAAACTGCTTGTTACAAAATTCTACCCGGCTTGACAGTACAAAGTCTGTCTCCTCAACCTCTTCCTTCTCTGAGTTAGTATTATTGTTGTTATCGGTAATATCCTGATTGAGGGCTGCAGTAAGTGCACGTCGCTCCTCATCGTCTAAGGGAGTAAGGTGGGGATATTCATGATTGGGTAAGATGTCGGTCACGACCCAGACTTGACCTTCTTTACTTTCGATAGGGCAAAGGGCAATGCGACTTTTCTTATTATGCCTAATGGTATAGATTTTCTGCTCACCTAATGGGCCTCGTAATTTCTCGAAATTTAGGCCGTGTCTATTTGAATTTTCCATGAAAATGGCTAAAGTTTGTTTATAGGATGCAAATTCGTCTTCCCCGAACTTCTTTTCCAAACTAGCTCGTATTAATATCTTCTTGGTCATGAATAGATTAATTTGTTCAATATAGTATTAAATTGTATCATAATTGATCAATAAAAATCAATATTTCAGCGCTAATATAAGCAGGTCAACTAGGTGTTAAGTTAAGCTTCATTTATGAGGAATATCGCAGAAACAGTAGACTATATTATTGAAGCATAATATATAACCATTTTTCATGGATTAAGGTTTTGGCTAATTTGGAATCAGATAAAGTTACAAATTTTGAAAACAAACGCTTACTCCCTTTCTTCTCCGAGCCATTTCAGGATATCGGCCAATAAAATTAATATTGAAGTTGTGGCAAAGAAAATACTATAAGTAAAAGGAACGGTCTGATAGAAACGTAAAATCTGTAACCATTCTGGCTTATTTGTTGGAATCCACAAAATAGGAATCATAAATCCTAGTAGAGTAATGTAAGTTGTAGAAATGAAGCGGAGAAAAAGTCGTGGCATTTCTCGATCGCCAACACTATAAACCACTGCTGAGAGAATAAGTATTCCTGAGATAATATTGATAATAATGCTTGAACGATGATCAAGAAAACGAAATAAATCTTCTTCTAAATGGACTGGAAGAACAGAATCATTAAATACTTGCAATATAATATTGCCTACAAGTATTATTATACACAGTATAAACGGTATAATGATTTTTCTGTTTTCCAGAAACAATGAATAACCGTCAAGAAAAAACCAGATAATTGGCCAGAGAATAATTCCTGCTAAATAAATTAAAATACCGATCATTATTAAATCACCTAAATGAGAAGTAGTTGATTTTGTTACAATAGTATCTACGCTTGTAACCAATTCTTAATTTTTTCATGTTCTGTCAATTCCAGTAGTGCTGGGGCATGGCCTGCATTTTCTATTTCTATCAAGTCTGTATGTGGATGAATTTCTTGCATTTTGGTGATATGTTCAGATAACAAAATATCAGAATGGCGCCCATGGATGATGAGTACAGGACATGAGACTTGGCGCCATATATGCCATAAATCAATATCGAAAAAAATCCCTTCTAAGGTCTTGTGGGGATGCAGCACTAGTTCCCACAAAAATTGTGTAGGTGTCTTATTGTGTGAAATATTGGGATCACATTTAGCAATGTATTTGCCGTCAGAGCGACGTGTAATACTGTGCTCTGTAAAGTCAATCCATTGAGACTCGCTCAAATCACCAAAGCCTGCATAGATTTTTTGGTAATATTGTTTTGCTTCCTCTTTGCTGGAAAATGTAGTATGTGTATCAGCATATTTGGATAAGCGTCGTAGGCCATGAAGTGGAACTTGTGGGCCAACATCGTTTAGCACCAAACGGCGAATGGGTGAGTTGGGCAAAGCTGCCATCATCATGCCAATTAACCCGCCCATTGAAGTACCAATCCAGTCAATTTCTGTAGCTGATGATCTAGCGATAAGAGCGGTCATATCGGCGATGTATTGTTCAAAATTGTAGTGCTGAGGGTTTTTGAACCAATCGCTATCGCCACGACCGGCAATATCAGGGCAAAATATGTGGCGTCCCTGTAGACTTAGAAAATTGGCCAGTGCGTCAAAGTCGTGTCGATTACGAAGAAGTCCGTGGACACAAATTAAAGTAGGTTTAGCTGGGATAGGTTGCCCCCATTCCGTGTATACAACCCGATGGAAACCGTCGGCTGATGTCCCCAAAAAATAGTTGGTTTTCATATATGGATTACCTCCTTGTAACCCATTTAGGATACGCTATTAGTAGTATAATTGATAGGGCAGTTTTATTGTTCAGGCCAGATAGAATCAGGTAATTGTTCATCTAACGCTTTCCCGGCAGCACAATCTTTTGAAAAATATCTATCACGACGCTTTAAGTAAACGCGGGTGTAATAATCTAGCGCGTTCTCTTTAGCAATCTGAGCAGGAACACCAAGTAACTTTGCTGTAAGAAAATTCCTCTGTATTGCTTGGCATTCAGTTTTCGCTTCATCATACTCTCCTCGTACATGCATACTTTCATGCGTTAATATGTTTAAGCTAATAAGCTCTTCCAACGTTGCTTGCTTAGGATGACTAATATAGTCCTTTAATAATTTGCATCTAGGGTACTGTATGACAATATATCCTTTTTTAATATCTGCATGGCCTGCCACACCTATCTCTTCATCAAATATTGTATCAAACAGCGTGTTACAATGAACAATAGCTGATGGATTTTGTGATAACTGTCGCGCTACATTAGTTAGGTGACGTTGAAAGTGCCAATGAGATAAAGGGGGCCACGAGCATAACAAAGCAAGAACAAATAATAGCGCAAGATATCCCTTAGAAACGGGCATTGACACATCTGTTTCGAATCCTAGAAATTTGCCTATAGGACTTTTTAATTCCCGATAAATTAACCACCAAAAAAATAAGGCAAGTAATGTCCATATCATAGCTAGCGCTTAAGAAAATTTAAATTTAAAAAATACTTTTATCTGACATTAACAATACAATCAACATCTAACGTCGCTCACAATAGCAGGCATAGATCAGGCCTTGGCCGACAAACAAGTCTTAATAAAACATCAACACTCAATTATAAATAAACCTTACAGAAAAATTTAGTCCAATCAAATGCAATATCGAAGAGCCTTCGTGAGTGCATCTTATTTTTTTACGGCAAACGTATGGGATAAATCTAATACTTTATTTCGAGCGATGAAGCCCTTTTGGTGAATAGGTATCAAAAACAATAAATTTTTTTCCATCTTTTTCAACTGTTTTCCCAAATAGACGCTGTTTGCCGCTTACTTTTGCCTCCCATGTATCAGATCCTAAATATTTAATTCCAGATTGGCCAAAATTCACGACAAATTTCACCATCCAATGCTGCTTTTTTTAACTTTTTATATAAAACAAAATTTGTTTTTAAGTTTATTAAAATCTGAAATATCTTTTTTAACAACAGGAAAAAAACTTGAATTATCTTTAGCAATAAAATTCCCTCTAATCTGCGCACCAACTTTGCCATCTGGAAAAGTTGGAACATCTTTAACTTCAATACTTTCTTCTTCTTTTGACTCCTTAGTAACTCTTTCTTCCTTTATTTCTTCTTGATCAGTCTTTTGCAATAATTGCAATTTAACTTAAATCGTGACTAGTTTGGACTATCAAATTTCTAAGAATCACAAAATTTAAGTTTGCAATAGTTTGATGAGGAGCAGTTTTGGTGGCAGTTGGTTTGCAATAGAGATTAATTTTTCACCTATTTTAGGTACTAGCCCATAATTGCTTGTAATCAATTGAGAGACTAATAAACTCATCATCGACCCTACTATTAAACTTTAGATGCGTTTACTGTGAACAATCTGCTAAATTTGAATAACTTTAATACTTTCTTAACAATTTTTGTTTAAAATGTACAAATATCACCTTATAGGTTTACAGTATGCCGCATGTTGTAATTATTGGAGCAGGTCCTGCCGGGTTGTATTTCGCAAGTAATCTTGAGCAAAAAGGGATAAAAGATATAGCTATTTATGACTTAAGGGCTGGCGATTATGTAAGACCCGGTGCCCTTAATATTGGTATATTTCAACAAGCTGAATCGGGAATACAAGCTCCTCTCCATTTTAATAAAGCGACTAGTCACATTAGAGATATTGAAAAATGTCTGTACAGACATGTTGTATCTAAAAATATTACCGTAGAGAAAAAACAATTTATGCGTTTTTCGGAAGAGCCAAAAGGAATTTATGTTGCTTATAAAAATGAGCAGCAGAAACTCGTTGAAGAGTTTGTTTCTTGTGATTATGTTTTTGACTGCACAGGATCTAAGCGAGCATTAGCGCATGAAGTTAATAAGAAGTGTGAAATAAAAGGCATGCCTAGGCCATTTGAAATTTCTGTTGTTTCGAAAGAGGTAATCGTAAAAAAATATCTTATAGCTTATCTAAAAATAGATAATAATATTGCTGCACAAGCAAGAAGTGTGACACCTGATCAAAAAAACAATTTAACAGGAAAGACACATTTAGAATATATACAAGCTATAGAAAAATTACGTCTATTTGGCTGGACAGAATTCACTCTCCCAGATTGCCATCATACTCATTTCAAAGAAAATAAAAATTGTTTTTATATTGATTGTCCTAGTGATTTGTTACCCGAACACCAGAGTGCCTGGATGGAAACAGTTTTAAGTATCTTAACTAACAAAACAGCTATTCAATATGAGCCTATGGAATCAAAGAAAGGACGCTCTAAACCCAATTTTACTACCTTTGTTGTTAATCCAAAAAAACTAAATTGTTTTACTTATCAGGAGGAAGGCTTACCACATATTAGCATCTTAGGAGATGGTCAGATTGAGCCTAATTTCGTTTTAGGTCATGGGATTAAAGGGACGTTCGAGCGTATTGACTTGTTAATGAACTACATAACAATCGCTGATGATGGAAAAATAGCTAATTACGATGCTAGCACTTACAACCTTGATGTCAATAATGCTCTTAAAGCACATGGACAAGAAATTTTTAATTATTATCTAATACGAAAGCTACATTTTCGCAAAGGTGTCTATGAAGCAAAAATTCGTTATGAGGCGGCTATTACAGAAACTACAAATCCAGCAGAAAGGGACCTTTTCCGTGAGAGATTAAGAGAAATTAATGCGCGTATTGCTTTTTATGAGGCTTTAAAACCATTAGAGGGAGGTAATGCGCCGAGCAATCTTGATGCTGCTTTGAAGGAGTTTACTGATGCTAAAAATACAATAGTTCAATCCTTAAAAATGTTAACGGAATTTGAGCTAGCAGAAGCAACTGAGAAGTTACAGCGTTTCATCATTTTTTTTAGAACAATTGGCAATCGAATCAGTCAAAAAGCCTATTATTCTCTTGCAATTAAAATTTATGAAGAAGCATTAAGTATTTATTCGGTTATGAATATGAGGGCTGATGTAGAGAAGTTAAACCTGTATTCAGAGCTTATTCTTTGTTATCGCAAATTAGGGCAATTAGAAGAAGTTTTTGCTAAATTTAAAGAAGCCTCTTCTTGCTTAGATCTAGCCAATAATGATGCTAAGAAAAAGATATTATTTCATTTTGTTAAGGCAGTAGAAGAAAACGTAAGTAAACTTAATTCAGACAGCCAACGATTAGACATCTTATCTCGCTTTGCTAGCTTAACTAAGACACATCTTACGTTTATTGCAGAGCATCTTAAAGATAGTTTAAAGGTCGAATTAAAACGGTTAGATGATTGTATGGCTAGTTTTAAACATCATGAAATGGAACTAGGCGTTGTGATTAACATTTAAGAACTGTATAGAATAAATAAACTTGTAGCAAGTGTAGCAACTGTCTTAAATTTTTAATTTAAAACAGTTGGTTCTGTTCACAAGCCAAATTTGTTTTTTTTTGATCATGGCATTCATAGACGATCCTAGGGTAAGATGACTAGGTTCCATTAGCATCTTTATGATAAGTCAACATTGAAGTTAGGTACATTTATGTAACAGGGCTTTTTATTTTATATGTACTTCCAGCTTCCCATCTAACCCTATCCATGCACGTTTCATTAGTTCGGTGTTAAACGCAATGCCAATTTCCCCATGAGTATTAACTGAAATTACACCTACCTCGGCATCTTTAAAGAATTTTAGTCTTTGATGAATTACTTCATCGCAGGCTTCTTGTAAACTTTTATTTTGTAATTCGGTAATGAATGATACCGCACTAGCTACTGTTGCCCGGATTAAATGTTCACCAGTTCCCGTACCAGAAACGGCGCAAGTCTTATTATTAGCATAACAACCTGAGCCTATAACGCAACTGTCTCCAATTCGACCGGGCAAGCTATTAGGCGTCCCGCCAGTTGAAGTAGCTGAGGCTATGTTTCCTTTTTTATCTAATGCCACAGCACCGACTGTTCCATGTAATTTCTTTTGTAACAGCTTTTGAATGTGTTTTAAGTCACGACTTTCCTGAAAAGCTGCAAATTGGTAGTCTGTGATGAAATAAGAATCAGTTTCTAGAGTAATATTCTCATCTTTAGCTAAATCAAGTGCGCCATAGCCTGAGAGAAAAACATGATCAGTTCTATCGATAATAATACGGGCTAGGCTAATAGGATTTTTTACATTACATACCATAGAGACAGCGCCAGCCCTTAGGGTTTTACCGCACATAATTGCCGCATCCATTTCGGCTTCCCCTCGGGCATTTAGGGCAGAGCCTCGGCCAGCATTAAAAAGAGGATTATCCTCAAGTGAGACTACAGCTGCCTCAACCGCATCCATCGCACTACCACCTTTTTTGAGTACTTGATACCCTTGTTCAATTGCACGGATTAAGCCCTCTTTATATTCTTCGGCGTGCTCTTCGACAAAAGGATCTTTATCTTCTGCGCCTCCATGTATAGCAATAGCTATCTTATTCATACTATTCCTTGGTTTGTATTCAAGAACTACAAATTTAACTATACTTATACAAATCCTTAAGAAAAAAGGCCAAGGCTCTAATCAAAATATAGCAAACTTTATAGGGAGATAAACAATGGTCACGATGGTTGGAACACAAACAGAATTTAGAGATGCACTTTATGAGCTTTGTGAATTAGATTATGACGCGATAGAAGCCTATGAGGCTGCAATCAATCTCCTTGAAAAGGAAGGGCATATTAAGAAAATGGAAGAATTCAAAGAAGATCATCAACGCCATGTTGAAGAAATTTCTAATTTATTGCGTAAGCATCAAGCCAAAGTGCCAGATGGCCCAAGTCCTAAGAGTTTTCTAACCCAAGGCAAGGTGGTGTTAGTCAATCTTATGGGTGATAGAGCGATTCTTCAAGCAATGTTAACAAATGAGCAAGATACCAATACTGCTTATGAACGCTTAAATAAGTATAAAGATAAATGGAAAGATGCCGTTACTATTTTAAAGCGCGGCCTTAGCGATGAAAAAAAACATAAACGATGGATTCAATTAACTTTAAATGGGTATAAAGAGCATGATATGTAGTAAGCTAAGCCTCAATCTCTAAATTTGTAGATAATTTGCTACAGGACTGATAGTTAAACAAAGTGATTATTTACAGGATCTCATTATGAATACAAACAAGAACCCCTCTGTAAAGATTAACCCTAACGTTAAGACAGCGATTATTTATTCTCTAGATGATTTATTTGCTTATACTGTTGAAATTAAAGAAGCAGATAGAAGCTACTATATTGCTGACGGCCAAGACCCAATATCATTTGGTAATATGAAAGATGCAAGAGAGGCTGCTATAAAAGAAGGCGCAATAGAAGCCTATTTAGCGTTAAGTAAAACGTATGATAAAACTGGTATAAATAATCTAGATCAAACTCACCAAGAGAGGTTTGATTATAGCCCTATAAAGTTAGATAACGTAGATGAGTAGCTATTAGCTTCGATTCCGCTCAACGGCATATTAAAATCAATCACTAACAAATTTAATGTTTTGCATGTCGAAGTTTAAAATACTAAAATTGGACTAGTTGTTCCTTCCTTATTTTATTTAACAAGCGAGCCTTGGCGCATCCTTCTTTAATTAATGAAGGAAATCCTCTATTTCATTTGCGCCAGATGTTAAAAAAGATTTATTTTAAATAGGTGAATACAGATTATATTTTTAAGTATATTTTTATAATAAAGACTTAAGTGATGATAAATTATCTTTATTTACGGGCTTAAGGAAAGCAAAGGGAATTATATGATCCAGGATGTGATAATTATTGGAGGCGGGCTTTCTGGGCTTAGTGCTGCAATAGAATGCCTAGAGAAAGAGAAAACTGTTCTTATTTTGGAAGCACGTGAGGTGCTCGGTGGAAGAACGTCCTCATGGCAGGAAAATGGTATGACTGTAGAGTCAGGCTTACATCGAGTTATTGGTACCTATACTCATTTCCCACAACTATTAAAAAAAGCAGGTTTAAAATATAATAAAATTGTAATCTGGGAAGATGAAATAGAATTTCGAATTCCGGAAGGTCTTTCTGCCGTGTATGGCTTTGCTCCAATTTTTCGTTTTAAGCAAACACTTAAGTCTGCTTTAGGAAACAATCACTATTTAAATTGGAAAGATAAGATTAAATTTTCAATTTTTATGCTTGTAGGTTTTATAAGGTATTGGTTTAAGCTTGGTCATTTAGATGCTATAACCATTCTAGATTATGCAAAAAAACATCGCCTTTCTGATAAATGTATACAGCGCTTATTAGTACCGCTAACCGAAGGAATATTCTTCCTACCGCCTCAGGATTATTCTGCGTACGCTTTTTTTGGTCTATTTTCGCCGGTTGCTCTACGTTGGCCTTGGATTCGAGCTGGCGCATTTACCGGTGGAATGAGTGACATTCTGATAGAGCCTTTAGCAAAGAAAATAGAAGAAAAAGGCGGTATCATAAAAAGAGGCACGCCAGTAGAAAAAATTCTAGTTGAAAATGGGAAGATTGTAGGAGTAGTACAAGGTCAAGAAGAAATTAGGGCAAAAAATGTTATTCTAGCCACTTCTTTATTACCCGCTAAAGAAATTATTAGTCAATCACTTCTCAATTATCCTTTTTTTAGAAAGGTTCTTGAGCTACCAACGCTGCCTACAGTTACGATTCAATTAGAGCTGGAGAAGCCAGCAATGAGCGTTGATCATGCCACGTTTGCACCGGGCACGTTGCTCTCTTCTTTCTCGGAGCAATCAAGAACAACATTCTCTTCCACAACAGGCAGATTATCTATTATCCTTGCGCAAACGGAAGAATCAATAAAAAAAACACCTGATGAATTATTAGCTGCGGTGCTTGAGGACATGAAAAAAATTAATCTTAACGTAAGCCACGTTAAAAATTTTCATGTCACCTATCAACAGGCTGATTTTTATCGTATGGCTCCTCACGTCGAGCAGCTTAAGCCATCTCAAAAAACCCCTATTGAAGGTTTTGCCTTGGCAGGTGATTATACTAAACAGAAGTACTTTACAACCATGGAGGGAGCTGTTTATTCTGGTAAATTAGCAGTCAAAGCCTTAAAATTATAAAGTAACGTTAAGATATAGAGATTTTTTTCACAGCTAGCTAATTAAAATTAATAGTGATACAGATAGGTAGCGTCATGACTGTAGGTATTATTGCAAGCCCATAAGTTAACCAAATCCAATTAAAATTCATGGTTAATACTATTAGTAAGACAGCAAGGGTACTAAAGAAAAATAAACCACTTAACAATACTTTAGTTGGGTAATGACTTGCCAATTTCTCGAGTATTACTAAATTGGCAAGAAAGCACATAAGTGATACAAAAGATAAAAGTAATGAAAAAGTATGTAAAGAAATAGTCCAAGTATTCTCAATATACAGAGGAACGACTCGACGATATAGTTCTTGCACTGAAAAGAAAATTAAAAAGTTAATTAAACAGATTCTTCTTAATTTAGGCTTTGAAAAATTGATTTAATTGAGATTATTGACTTGGCAAAATTAATTTTTAACGTTGCTTGATGTAGCGCAGTATTAAGGCCAAGTTGGTAAAAAGTAAGTATGGCTATTTTTAAAAAGAAGAAATGTAATAACTAAACTAGACACAATTTATTATTATTGATACTATCATATCAGCTAGGAAGAAAGTCTATTTTTTTATTCTCTCCAATTCGTTGTTTTATTTATTACTCGACGTCCTGAAGGTTCAAAGTTTAAGTCTACTTTTTCGCTATGCAAAGCCTGCAAAGGCACATTTTAAATAAATTCAGGATATTATTATGTCTAATACAAAAATTGGCACTGTAAAATGGTTTGATGAATCAAAAGGTTTTGGCTTTATTGAACAAGCATCTGGACCAGATGTATTTGCTCACTTTAAATCAATCGTTAGTTCAGGTTTTAAAACCCTGGCAGAAGGTCAAAAAGTAGAGTTCGTTTTATCGCAGGGTCCTAAGGGACTACAAGCAGAAAATATAGTAGCCCTTTAAAGATGGGTTAGAAGCTAAATCCGTATTACGTTTCAGTAATACGGATTCTTATGGCCAATTACATTTGATATGAACTCACCCAGTCATCAATTTGTGTATCAATCTGCTTAATACATTTTAGAGATTTAGAATGCTTAAGTTTAGAGAAAAACTTAATATTATTATGACTTGATGCTGAAGATATCTTATCTTCCAGAAAAGGTAACTGATTTCTAAGTTCTTTTAAAATCTCTTTTAGATAGCCGAAAGATAATTTTCCTGTTGCAAAACGCTTATCAAAGTCTTCTATGATATTTTTTACAATTTCGTATTGATCAGCCAGAGTGAATAATGATTCCCTTATAGTCTGGTATTCTTTTTGAACATCTATTGCAGTATAGGCTTCGATTATTTTTTGATAATAGTCTTCTTCTTTCTCTGGCTGCAATGTAATCTGACATATATCTGCTAACTTTTGTATTTCTGTTTGCGTAGTTACAAAAAAATATTTACTATCTTTATTTAAATTTGCTTTGCCAATTTTTTCTAAAATAGCAGGTATAACCTGATTTAAATCTTGATCTTCAGTTAAAAAACATCGTTGCCCGACAATGATTTTTTGTGCTTTTAATTCTCTTTGTAATTGAATATAGCCTTTTTGTTCCCTTTTATCTGTGTCGATAAACCATACTTCGTCAAATAGCTTCAATGTGGAAATAAAGGCCTGGGCATATCTTTTTTGATTTTCTGTTGCAGTAGGCAAAGAAATAGTTGTTCCTAATTTTTTATCAAAAACTTTTTCTGCTGAAATTGTATTAGTTGGATGCAAATAGGAATTAATAAGATCAAAAGTAGGTGTTAAAAAGCTTAAAAAATTTAAATTATCTGGTTGAAGAGTTTTAATTGCTTCATTTTTTATAAGATGGTTATAAGGTTTTTCTTCAACAGGTTGCTCTTTATGTCTATCCTCTTTAGTTCCATGTAAACAATGTAAAAATTCATCGACAGAGAATAAAGCAATTTTTCTAAATGGCCTTGGCAATAAATTGGAGCAGGAAGATTGTAATTTTTCAAAGTATTGAATTGTTTGTTCAATTAAAGGCCGATTTGCTGGCTCATCATTAGCCATACGAGAATAACAATATTTATAAAGTTTATAGTAAAGCTGATTGTCTTTAATGTGAGACAAGTGATAATTATTTAAATCTAATAAATGAAGAAAGGTTTTACCAAGAGCGTAAATATCAGTTGCTTCATTATAGTGTGTTTTAAAAAGTAATTCGGGCGCTACATATCCCATAGTATAGATTTCTTTCTCGAGCTTTTTGGTGACAAAAAGGCTTTTCTTTCTTGAACCACCTAAGTCAATAATAGTTGCTTTATTTTTTTCAAAAGAATAGAAAATATTCTTTGGTTTTAGATCCTTATGTATTATGTTTTTATTTTTGAGTTTCTTATATTCTTTGGATACTTGTAGGATGATTTCAATCCATTTACTAATAGGTAAATTATAATTGCCTCGTGCTAATTCATCTAGAGGAATGCCATCAGCTAGTTTCATTAAGAGATTAGCCTGGCGAGGGGACCACCACGTTGCAGCGCCATTTCTATTTTGTCTTTGTTGATATTTAACAAAGGAATTTTCTTTATGCATAGGCAGTGTTCGTTCAAGATATCCTAAAGCTAAATCAACTTTCTGCAATAATACGTATTCATTGTGTTTTTTATCAACTACAGTTAGCTTTAAAATTGCCCATTCACCGGACTTAAGATTTTGTACTAGCTTTACATAACCAAATCCCCCTGAACCGACATGCTTATTTTGTTTGGCACCATAATAAATAGCATAATAATTTTTATTAAAAACAATGATATCGTAAGGTGTATTTAATTCAGCTTTTTTAAATCGCTGGGCAAAAGGTTTCTTTTTAAAAATCTTATGAGACTTGTTTTTAATAATTTCAATATCTTTAATAGCTTGAGCAATTTGTTGATTAGTTAATAGTTTATTATCAGGGGAGAGGTCTTCTAAATTTACTTTAAGTGGAATATAAGGAAGGGTAATTTCATCAATCCTTGATGATGGCATTATAGCACTCCTGTAGGGGTTAATTTTAATTAGCTTTCATTAACTATAGGCCAGTTTTAAGGTCATGAATAATAAGGACTATTCATTTAACTATTAAAATACAGTACAGAGCAAGTATAGCCCTGTCGCGCCGCGAAGCACTATTAGCTATATTGGCTGTATTAAATCTATATTGGTTAAATAATGAGTTAAAAGTATTGAATAAATCAATCTGATCCTATAAGTTTCTATTAATCTCAATTAAAAACTAAGAGGTTATTATTATGTCAACTTATTTTGATCCTATTATGCAACAAGAGACAATACTTGATGAAAACACCATTGTTTACTTAGTAAAAATTGGTGATAATAAATTCTGCATTAAAGCAATTTCATCAGGATTAGAACTTCTTCCCAGTGACCCAACCACGCATGCCACGGAATATTGGCCTGTTCCTATAGAGTCTTTAATTAATCAAGCAAATAGTCAGTTGCTTTTTGAAAAAGATAAATTAACTGATAAACCACTAACTAAAGAACAAGTAATAGAACTTTTTAAATTTAATCCAAATGAAACACAGCCAAAAAAATTTAGTACTTCTATCAAAGAAGAGTTAATTAATAATTGGGCAAGAGACGTAACCCAGGACGAACTTATGAATGCGGCACGCAACTCTAATCTCTTATTTTTTCGCCCCATTGTTCTTCAGCGACATGCTGAGAATAGCCCTACTCAACAAGTGGATGCTGATTCGATACCATCTTCTCTTCTTATGCTTTTAGTACCTCGTATCGTTAATAACCAGCAAGATCAAATAGCATTGCTACTATTTAATATATTTTTAGTCCAGGCGAATCAAACCCAAGAGCCTGAACCAGAAAATGAAGAGAGGCATACAAATAATATGTAATATTAACAAAAAATTTAAATACTATCTTTAATAATAAAGTCGAGCTTTTTGCTCGACATCTCTAGCTACTATTAAGTTCTCATGTACTTATTAACATCAGTTAAGTCTATAAGATATCTAAAGACTGCTGAATTGCTGTAGGTATAATATTTACTTCTTGCCAAAAGATAGGGAATAGTAGGCGGCTTTTTTTACCTTTGTATTTTATAAAAAAGGATTTTACTGAGAAAATATAGTTTAGCGGTATTAGGTACTGTTAAGCGGATTTTAGGAGCAAGGTCTTCTTCTGTCATAAAAATTGAATAATTGGTGTGAAATTTATAATTAGTTTGTTAATTAATCTCTGTTAAATTAACTACTCTTGCTAAAACGAGTAGACTGAATCTTTATTTTTTTGCGATCTGGGCCAGGTTCTTCTTGCGCTGTAGGGGATATTTTATTTTTAATAGGCAAAATGGGTGTTTCTTGTTGGTAAAAGGAGTAACGTTTTTTTAATGGCTTAGACATTACGGCGGGGCTGTCTTGTGGTGTAAGTTGTTTAATTAGCTCGGCTACTTCATTATGTCCCATAATTTCTGCAATATTCTCAGGTTTTACTTTAATGGGTTGTGCCATTTTCCAATTTTGAACAAAATTATAGGCTCTTTGCCGTATATCATTATTATAAGAGTCAACAAATTCTATTAATTGTTCTTTACTAAAATTACAGGCATAAGTGCAGTCAGCTTGATAGCTTAATAAGGCTTTAACAACGTCAAAATGGCCCTGCTGAGCAGCAATAAACAGGGGCGTTTTACCACTATGATCTGGTTGATTTACTTGAGCGCCTAAGTTAGCTAACGTGGTGACTGTATTAAGATGGCCATCATAAACAGCAGTAGCGAGTGGTGTCATACCCATTTCATCCGCTTGATTTAAATCAGCGCCGTGTTTGGCTAAATCATTAATCAGTTCAAAATGATTATACTGAGCTGCAGTATAAACTAGATTAATAGGGTCTGCTTTGCGTTTAGCAATATCTTTGTTGATGGGATGCTCTTGCTTAAATTGCAGCAATCTTTTTTCTAAATAATTACTTCTTATATCCAAATTGGTAAGTACTATTTTTGCATTAAAGGTAATATAATCATCATTATTGGTCCCTGAAAAGCCCCTTATAATGTTTGCTGCTATTGTTTTAGTATCAAACGTATAATTAGAATCAGGATCCTGATTAATATCTCGATAAGCCCAACCTTGGTCTGGTTTATAAACTAATGCAACAACATGCTTTCGATTGCTTAATAAAAGCCCAATAGGTTGGTCTGATATCTTTTCTGAAGATTGCTCTAGCAAGTCAGCTAGCTGCTCTAGATAATTTTCAACTTCTAACTGATTAAAAATTAAAGGCTCTGAATATAATGTTCTTAATCCCCCGCGCTCTTTTATATCATTAGATGAAGTAAGGGTGGAAATAAGGTCAAGCTGAGTCTGACTTAAGTAGCGCTCTTGATTAAATAAAAATGCCCAATTTTCTGGCTCATAAAATAAGATTAAGCTGTCATAAAAATAACGTATATCAAGTAAATCTTCATCCTCTTTGGTGTGTTCTTGCTTATCTTTTTCCTGCGCTTTTAAAATAGCTTCATATAAAGTTAGAGTTGGTGTCGTTATAATGCGCTGAATTCGCTCTTCAAAGCGTTGTTGCTCTGCTTTACCTAAAAGACTGGCTTCCAGCCAGCGGACTGCAAAACCGTAGCATAATCCTCCAAAGCCATCGTGATAGCCTAAAGCCTGATATAGATTAAAAATGGCTTGATGAGAATACATAATACTATTTTATTAAATAATATCCTATTTGTTAATTATATGTTTCTTTAGATTAATTTATAATTAAGAAGGGCAGTTTTTTGGCGGAATATGATGTTTGAGCAATATTGTTATACGCTATTGACTTAATTAAATTAAGCACTGCCAGTTAAGAGTTAAGAGCCTGTTTTATTCCATAAACAATTAAACATTATTAGATGTAATTCTTATAAATAACTCGAATTGATTAAGGAGGTTATCTTTATTGAGATACTAAAAATCATATAATGATATCGGCAAGAATAAATTTATAGTTTAAAAGGCTTGACCATGACGTTACGTTATACCCTAACCTTGGCAACAAGGAGGCAAAGACTATGAGAAAATGGTATGCAAAAGAGCTAGCGAGCCTTGCGCAAGTGTCAGTACGTACGCTGCATCATTATGACAAGATTGGCTTACTTAAACCTAGTTTGCGCCAAAATAATAATTATCGTTTGTACTCCGAAGCAGATTTATTAAAACTTCAACAGATTATTGCGCTTAAGTTTTTTGGTTTTGAGTTATCTCAAATCAAACAATTGCTTACCAGAAATGATAACGTGTTGCAGAATCTTGCCATGCAATCAAGGTTTTTGCGGGAAAAAGCTGAGTCATTATTGGAGGCAAGTTCTATATTAGATCGCATATCTCATGATTGTAGTAATAATAAATCCGTTCCATGGAAAAAAGTTATTGAACTAATTGAGGTATATAAAATGACACAACAACTTGAAGATGCCTGGGTTAAAGAAATATTTACGCCTGCTGAATTGAAAGAATATGCAAAATTCGAAACTAATATGACATCTAATACTACACCCGAACAAAAAGAAATGTTTGAAAAGAATTGGTTTAATCTCGTTAAAGAATTTAAAGATAACTTACATAAAGATCCAAATTCCAAGATTGGTATTGATTTAGGAAAAAAATTAATGGATTGGGTGAATAATTTATATGGCAAAAAATATGCTCATCTTCGAACTAAAAAATTTGAAAAGGGTTTTGCTCAAGGGAAAGGCTTAGAACAACATGGATTAACCCTAGATATTGTGGATTGGATGGATAAAGCTATAGATGCCTATTGGAAAGAGCGTATTTATAATGTTCTTGATAAAGTTGGAAAAATTCCTTCATCTCAAGTATTACAAACATGGAATGACTTAATGGATGAGATATATGGAGAAGCCAGAACAGTAGCTATTCCAGATATTGTTTTGCAAGATGAGAGAATCAGTCAAGCAGCAAAAGAATGGCTAAAAGCTAACTTTAATCTATAAAACATTTAAACCACGGCCTTTTGTTTTAAAGTGTCGTGGTTATTCACTAAAGGTGGGCTTTTAAAAGCAAATAGATTGTTTTTTCAATAAACTAAAATTCTTACACTAATCTAATAAATATGGTATATGGATTTAATTCTTCCTGGATTTAACAGGTATTTTCTTATTTAAATCAATTAAAACAAAGGCTTAAAAATGAATCATAGATAGAAAGTATATTCAGTATAGCCTTTATACTACTTAGGCTAATAATTAGGGGTTCATTATTGAAATTTAGAGATTGAGATACTTTAATATCTCTTCTTTATTGTTGTCTATACTATGAATTTCTTTAAGTTTGCCCATAGCTTTAAAGCAAATATGATCGACTAAAATCTAACGGAAATTTGATGAACGAGCGTTAATCAAGTTAATTCCTTATTTTACTTAGTTTTTAAGGGTAATCTATACTAGGTTTAGTGGTAGATAATAAATTCCCTTATACGCTTAATAGAATTTAGTCTTTAATGGAGATCATAATTATGACAAGGAGGCCATTATGCGAGTTTCATCTATTGAATCCTCAGTAAATACGACTTATAAGTGGTTAGACGAATTTAAAGAATTTGGCCATTTCCGTGATGAATCACAATGTTACTCAATATTACGTATTGTATTACATAGTTTACGTGATAGATTACCACCTGATCTTGCTGCTCACTTAGCTGCTCAGTTTCCAATGATTTTAAAGGGTGTATATTATGATGGTTGGGATCCATCTAAACCCATTTCTCGAGCTGAAACTCTGGAAGAATTTATTGAGCCAATATCCAGAGAAATGGGTAACCTAAATGTTGATATTAGACAAGCTGTCCAAGATTGCATGAAGTTCATTTATAGCAAACTTGATGGCAATATTGCTGAGAAGGTTATGAATGCATTACCTATTAAGCTTCGTAAATCTTTTTTAAATTAAAAATCTCTTGCTTAATACCATAGTATTGGCCGGAAAATACTATGGTAACAGCAATGATTTCTATATTTAAATAATTTACTTGCTAGTATTCCTACGTGCATATAGCTTGCAAAGGAGAGGGATTTAGGGAGAAATAGGGGAGAAGAGTTAGAGCTTGAGCACTTTGAAATTTTTTATAATTAGCCTACCAAAGTCATTATATTGATTATTTATTTTTCATTTTATTCTTAATAAAGTCTTAATGTTAATTATATATAATTAATGTATTAAAATTAACAATCTAATTTAAATTTAGTTTAGAAAGGTTATATGAAAATTCTATTTGAAGTTCTTCGTGGCGAGAAAGATAAAGAACTTCGTGAATTTGAAGTCGAAGAGGGACTATTTGAGCAGATTAAGAAGATCACTACTGCTAATGGAAGTCCTGCAGATGCGGAAATTCATCGCAAGGATAGGTGGCATATTGTTCTAAACGGCCAACATTATGAATTAAACCCTAAAAATTTTAAAGGCTTCGACCCTTACGAAGAGATTACTAAGTTATTGAAACGGCAAAGTAAAAAGACTCTTCAAAAGGATGAAAAGGCTAAAGAAAATGATCGAGCAGGCCAATCTGAATATCCAATTGTATTTTCAGAAGCAGAAGTCGAGCACATTCCAATAATTCAAATTTCGTTAGACGCTAAAAAAGCATCAGAAACTCCTGGCACTGCTGCATATATTATTAAAAATTTTCTAGAAAAACCCTATCCTCAATTTGCAGCGTTGTCCAAATTAGCGAGAAATTATATACATTTAAAAGGTGTTGACGCTTTAAGAGGTTTTCCAGCCAAACTAAAAGTATTTAATCTAGCAGTATTTACTAAGGCTGTTACAGCTCTAGTTCCAAAACTTGATTTTTCATTCTGTCAAGGATCAGCCGATGAACAGCATGAAAAGCTTTTAAAAAAAATTAAAGAGATAGAAAAACAGCAGAAGTATGTAGCAGAGATACTTAGTTTTATCGGCACTGCTAAATACATGTACGATGACCTAGCGTCTAATTACAGATTTAAACACGATTTATTAGGCAGATTAGGTCAAAAACCTGCGGAATTTGAGGAAGACTTTCAAAAGATAGTTGGTGCTTTAAATAACTTTAAAGTAATTCTAGAAGCTCAAATTGATGAAATCCAGTCAAAATTGGAAAAAATAGAAGAAGAAAGAAAAGAAGAGGAACTAGAAAATTCTATTATTGTTAGGACTTGGTATGCTTCGGCCAATGATGATGAAGGGGGCCATGAAATCTTGGGCATTCCAACAGATGGCCATACCACTGTCGAATTATATAAAAATAAGGACGAACGTATTTATTTAGGTTTTTATGTTCGCCCAAGAACAGAGCGGACAACTGTAGACAACATATTTAAGGCGGTAAAATTACCAACACCTAATGTAGGCCAAGGCTATTTTGTCGATCTTGCGTATGATCAATCACTTGTCGGTAAGACCAAAAATCACAAATTTCGCCGCTGTGAAACGGTAGTGATAAAATGTAATTTTGAAGATGGCCTTGACTTTGATGCTGCTTATAAATGGGCAGAAGAAATCAAAAAAAAGTACACTAAAATTGTCACAAGTGAGAGTGGAACACAAATTCAGGTTATTATCGATGATTATCAATTTTATAGTAATAATTGTGCTTCATTCGGCGCAGGAGCATTGAAGCAAGCAAAAGCCGATGACATCCTTCGCTACTTTGGCAAGACGATTTTCAATATTGATACCCCAACAGGTGTCCGTGAATACGCAGAGCGCCTAGCAGCCCTACTAGCGAGAAAGCGTCTTGAATTGGAAGAAAAGAAAATTATAGCTGGCAGTGAACCGATAAAGAAGAAATATAGCCGTTATATTCAGCTCGCAAATGAAAAACTGAAGCTAATTAATACTATTGATGAACAGCTGCAACCGGCTTTAGAAAGTCTAATTAACCAATTATCTGGCGTAGCAGCAGACGTATCTAGATTGAGTGAAGAAGAAGTTGATGATTATGTCCAGCGCCTATCCATCGATTTGCATCTAATAGTTAATCAATTGTTGCAAAAAAATGATATTGCTTGTGCTGAAGTGGTCGACGTTCTTAAACATTTAATGGAGTTAATGCCAGTTCAGGAAAAAATATTAATTAAAGTAATCAGTACCTTTATACAAATAAACTTAAGTCCCTATAACGCAGCTTTTGCTAAGAAAAATCAACCTGGAGTTTTTAATAAAATATATATTTCAATGGCTGGTGAAGTTTATCGTATTGTCCATTCTGAAAAGAATCTATTTGATAAAACAATTGAAATCAGAACCGCACTCCTTCAATTAAATAAATCCTATGCAAAAGCAATTAAACTTTATAGAAAAGAGAGAGAAAAATATAACGAAGGTGATCAGAAACTTAAGAATTTGGAAGCAGATTTTGATGAGTTAAAAAAATATTATCGGGCCGCTCAAAAACAATTAGTAAACGCATTGGGAGAGTTGCGTTGTGAGCTCTATTTCAGGCCTGGAATTGGTAAGACTAACCGTCATTTAAGTATATTACAGGAGTTGTTTTTATTAGATAAAAAAGTTACGCTTGATTATCAATTGTCATTCCCAATTTTGATACAGAATGCAAAAAATCAACTTATGTGGGCCCATGACGAAGCACTCGAACATCTCAAGGACGATGATAAATCGATGATTCTTATGAAGGCAAGTGACCCGACTGTTACAGCTCCAAAACCCAATATATTGGCGTTTTGGAATTGGCCAAAACGACATCAACATTTTGAATTTGAAAATAAAGCTAAAATTTATCAGATTGTAAATAATGATCAGTTAAGTTGGAAAGCTAAACTCCAACGGATTAATGATTTAGTTTCTGATCATAAACCCAGCGTATTAAAATTTTGGCGTCGAGATGAGCGCCAACGCTATGATAGTATGAGAGCGCAAGCATCTTTTATTTGCTTGTTAGAGGCCTTTGCAGAGGGCAAATTATCAGAAGCTTATTTTGTAGTAGAAATTGAAAAAATTATTCCTGCGATGGAAAAGAGCAGGCGTTCATTGCTTGAGCAATTCAAGAATGACTTTCTAGTAGCTTATCAAGGGCTCGTTGCTAAAGAAAAGACAGATAACCCTAATTCAAAAGCTCAAAAACCGTATACCTATAAAGATATGCTTGGAGAATTATTAAAAACCACTGCAAGTACTAGCCTACATGGCGATATGTTTGAGGATTTAGGTACTGCGTTATATGCAGGTCATCACTATGGCAGATTAAATCCAGTTCCAAAGCCTAAAGTTAGTCAGCCCCCTGAGCTGCCAACACCTGAAGAGCAAGTTGCAATTGAAGTTGGCTTATGGAGACATATGAGTTAAAATTTGCCTTATAATGTACATAATTTCTAAATTATAGCTTTATCTTAAATTTTGCATACTTCGGTGCGCATCCCACTTTAAGTAAATATAGCCCTGAGATAGAGTACGAAAAAATCTAGGTATAGTTCTAGCTAAAGTGGTATCTTGAATTTGTTTCTAAAACCATCTTATAAACTAGCCTCTAAGCTATCAATAAGCTATTCTCGAATCATGATAAACGGATTATAAAAATAAATTTATAAGCTGCTTGTTACTATGAAGGTGTATATCAGTTACCAAGAAAGATTTAAAGGAGAGAAATATGGGAGGAGAGTTAGAGCGTTATCAGCAGGAGCTCGATACAGTATATAAGCCTATTAATGCACGTTTCGTTCATTATCAAAAAGTTATGTTTGAAATAAGAAGTTTATTAAGAGATTATTTTTTCAATGCTAAGCGCCTACAGAAATTAAGAGAGCCTGCTAAAGAAAATGAAATGGTCTTTGATTTCAATCAAATTAAAGGGGCCATGGAAGTGTGCTTAGTTGATGAATCATTCATAGATAATATGATTTCAACTGACTATTCAAGTCTCATAACAGCGTTTGATTCTCAAATTGCTAATTGTGGTTTACCAATAGAAATTCAGAAAGAACAGGGCCTTTACGTTTTTAACCCCCCAAAGGCTTATACGCCTATGGCACAAGTTTTTATGCAGCAATTTACTTATGCTTTAGGTGTTTATCGATTAAGTTTGGGTATTTATGAAATTTATTCCTATATCTTAAGTCATCCCCAAGTACAGCAAATTCACGGTTTCCAAAATTACATTAACTCCGCGCAGAGCTTAAAAGAATTACTCAAAAAAGAAAATGTTGATTTAATTGCTCTGCACCGGCATACCAAAGCACTTAAAAAAGAAATTTTAGGCGAACTTAAAAGTGAGAAAATATATAATGGAATTAATATTTTTGATTCTGATTTAGATAAATTTACTTCGCAATTGTCTGAATTGTTAGAATTCGGCGCAGGTTATTTAGAAAACTGTTATAAAGTATTTCCTAATGATCCCATACTATGGATGCTTCATGATCGCAGCTGGCATAGCTTAATAAAAAATCTTTCAAACCTTCTCTATGCTAACTATTATACCTATTCCACCCTGTATAGCACCTTAGAAATTAAAAAAGAGTTTATTGCCCTAATTAAGAATGAACTTCAACAATTTGATATTATTTCATCAGAAAAAATGGCTTTATTAAAAATAGAATTATTAAGAGAGGCAGCAAAACTTATTAGTGAGTTAAAAATTGACCTACTTGCTAAGCTTGCTGAACAGGGCATTGAGCTTAATGAAGCACCAGCATTTGGTTTGTTTGCTAACTCTTCTTCAAGGCCTAGTATTTACCAATTAATGGCTGACTTTTATAGAGAATCAAGGTATCCATCAGTTGGTGCAAACATGCAAAGCAATATCTAAAAAATAGGCCCTAGCTTATGAGGCTCTGCGGCAGCATAGTGTAGATTCCTGAATAAGCTTAGTGGCCCATTTATTTCATTTTAGGGTAGGTACTCATTTTCTGGTATAATGCTGGAACTGTTGTTATTAAAATATTTTTATAATTATTGATTTAGAAGCTGAATACCTATGAAAAATACAAATTTAATGATCTGTGATGCAACCATTCATCCAGGTGAGAGCGCTAATTTAGCTTTGCCACTACCAGAGTATTATTCGTGTACAAATTTCTATATGCCTATTAAGGTTATTCATGGCAAGCAAGCTGGCCCTTGCTTATTAATTTTTGCTGGCGTTAATGGGAATGAACTAAATGGTATTGAAATTATTAATCGTCTTCTTAGAGCTGATCAATTAAAATCAATTCGAGGTACATTAATCGCAGTGCCTGTATTAAATGTTTTTGGTTTGATTAATAATTCTAGTTCTCTTCCTTATGAAACTAATTTAGAGCAATGTTTTCCAGGTGATAGTGAAGGTTCTTATGGTGAACGTATAGCTGAAGTATTTACGCGAGAAATATTAACAAAAGCTTCCTATTGCATTGAAATTATAACAGGCCAAATTAATCATGATTTATTACCTCAGATTTATTGCGATTTAGATCAACCAGAAAGTAAAAAGCTGGCTAGGCAATTTCTAGCGCCAGTTATTAATCATGTTAAAAAAGACCATTCGTTACGCAAAACGGCTGATGATTTGAATATATCTCTTTTAGTATACAAAGCAGGTGAAGCTAGACGGTTTGATGAGTCTGCTATCAATCTTGGTATTAAAGGTATCAAAAACATCATGGAATCTTTAAATATGATTGATGCAGAAGAGCTAGAAGATTTCAATAATTTAAAACCCGTCTTTTCACAAGAGCAAGATTGGATTCGTGCGCATCGAAGCGGTGTATTAGTGGTTGAAGTGGAATTAGGGCAATTTATTAAAAAAAGACAAATCATTGGTCGAATAATTGATCCTTTTTGTGCAGATACAGGGGAGTCTGTTAAAGCCAATCAAGATGGGGTCATTGTTGGCATAAATCGTAATCCCTTAATTCATGAAGGCCAAAGCATTTTTAAAATAGCCTTCTTTATTGACAATAATCATGCTGAAATGACTTTAGAAGCTTGGGCTGAGCAACAAGAGGCTGTAAACAGTGAGCTTGCATAAACCAACAGCCAAGGCCATTTTAGTCTGGCTAATATGTGTCTTCTTTTATTTATATGAATTTTTGCTGCGTACAATCTTAGGTACCTTTCAGCAGCCTATCATGAATGAATTAGAGCTAAGCCAAGTGCAATTTGCTTTATTAAGTTCAACATCCTATTCATTAATTTATGGCCTTATGCAAATACCTATAGGCATAATTGTAGATCGATTTGGTTTAAAAAAGACCCTGTTTATGGCGGCCTTACTTTGTGCCGTTTCTAACTTGGGATTCGGCTTTGCTACTACTTATCACATGGCTATCGTTAGTCGTGTGATTATGGGGTTAGGATCATCATTTGGTTTTATTTGTTTATTGGTTGCAGTTTACGATTGGATGCCAAAACCTAACATTGCTTTTTTTATTGGTTTGTCACAGTTCTTTGGCACCTTAGGTCCAATGATTGCCGGTGGGCCTTTAAATACGCTTGCTGGCGCCGGGATGGTTAGTTGGCGTGAGCTATTTATTATATTAGCGGGAGTAGGGGCTTTTCTTTCTTTGGCAATTCTACTTTTTGTAGAAAAGAATAAACAACATTCTGGTCATTTTATTATTTTATCTCGGCCAAAAGCTACCTTAAATAATCTTTATACTTTGATTAAGGAGCCGCAAATTTGGTGCATTATATTATGTGGTAGCTTCAACTATTTCAGCCTAGAATATTTATCCGAAAATGAAGGAAAGAATTTTTTAATGCATCGCGGTTTTTCCTCTAATTTTTCATCTTATATGATCACGTTATCTTGGCTAGGTTTTGCCATTGGCTGTCCTATTTTTGGTTATCTCTCAGACAAAATTAAACGGCGGAAGCCCTTTCTCTTATTTAGCGCATTAACTTCTTTTATAGCGTTGACAAGCATAATATATTTACCTGCTTATTTACCTGCTTTAGAAGAAATAATCGCTGTATGTTTTTTTGCTCTTGGCTTAGGCGTAGGTGCAGCAAGTATTGGTATAGTCGTTATTGGAGAGCAATGTAAAACTCATTATCTAGCTGCTGGTTTAGGGTTTAACAACGGAATGATAATGCTTTTAGTTTCGGTAAATGCGCCTCTTATGGGAAGTATTTTGCTGTGGCAATCTCATCAAATGTCCTTGCTAACTGCCTATCATTATTCTTTTAGTCTGTTAGTTTTAATGCCTCTTATTAGCGTATTTATTACTTTATTTGGTATTCGTGAAACTTTTGCAAAGCTTGTAAAGGAAAATACTATTTTAAATGTCAGAGCAAACCAATCAGCAATATAAAGATTTGCAGATTGGCAAGCTTTTTAAGCTCTTAAATTTATAATACTAAATTTATGTAGATTTTAGCTGGCTCTTTAATTCTATTTATTTTAGATTATCAATCTAACAAAAGCCTAAACCTTTAGGTAATAAATGAATTTACTCGAACCCATAATTTGGGGGCTAGTGTTAAGTGCTGATTCGTTTTCGGTAGCAGTGGCCTTGGGTTTTAGACCGCATAAATTAAGTGATTCTCTAAAATTTGCATGTTCATCAGGTGGCGCTGAGGTCATAGCAATACTCTTAGGCGCAATAGCTGGGAAAAAAATTCTTGCTCAATTTAGCTCAATTAGCCACTGGGTTGCTTTCTTATTACTTTTTGCTGTTGCAGCTCATATGTTTTATGAGGGTATTAAAGAGTTAAGAAGTGGAAAGCTGGATTTAAACTTAAAATTTCATAGCTTTATAAAAATCTTAATTGTTTCCATTGCAACTAGTATTGATGCACTGGCTGTTGGGGTTAGTCTAGCGGTCTCTAATAAGCCTCTATTGCCTTATTTAATTCCTATTGGCGGTTGGGCATTTATATCCACAATAGTTGGTATGGCGATCGCAAAGCAAGTACCTAAAAAATTATCAGCAATCTTTAGTATTATTGGCGCATTTATTATCTTTATTCTCGCTTTTACAATAACTGAATAATATTTACAATACAGATAAACTAACGCTCTCTTAGCGCCTCATGTTTGGCTTTAATGAGTGGCTTCATTAAATATTGCAGAATTGTTTTTTCTCCTGTCTTAATGTGTACAGTTGCTGTCATTCCTGGCAAAATATAAAGTTTACGTGACTTACCCAAATAATTTCGGTTAGTTCTTACATTAACTAAAAAATAATATTGTTGTTTTTCAGCGGCAGAGCCTTGTTCTGTAATAGCGTCGGCACTAACGTATTCAACGTTTCCTGGCAATTCGCCATAAATAGAATAATCATAAGCTGTAATTTTTACAGTAGCATTTTGGCCTACTTGTACAAATCCTATATCTTTAGGGCTTATTTTCGTTTGAACTAAAAGGTTATCTTCAAATGGAACAATTTCCATAATCACGTCCCCTGGTTTAATAACTCCACCTATGGTAACAACATTTAGTTTTTTTACGATTCCCTTAACAGGTGAGATAATTTCTGTACGTACCATCTTATCTTTAAGTGAGTTCAGCTGTTCAATTACAATAGCTAATTCAGCTTTATGACTGTTTAAATCTGTAAGTGCTTGCTCGCGAAATGTATCTTTTAAAGTTCGCATTTTAATTTTAAGTTCATTGGCCGCACGTACGCTTCGAAGATATTCAAGTTTTGAGGCATACCCTTTTTTCAGCAGAGGTCCATACATTTTAACTTCTTGTTCAATAAGATCATGGCTATGCTGCAATAAGTTTAATTGCTCCTGAAGAGCACTTCTCCGTTCGTTAAAGAGTCTAGCCTCTCGTTTCATTAATTCTGGATAGTTTTTCAAAATTTTAGGAAAAGTTATCTTATCTTGATTTGCAACCTCAGCGCTAAATCGGGCCACTATCGCTGAAAGAGCGAGGTATTTTTCATAAGCCTGAGAGTAATCTGCTTTAAAGCGCGTATTATCTAAGAGCATAAGTACCTTCCCTTTTTCTACAAGATCACCCTCTTTAACCATAATTTGAACGACAATTCCGCCATCTAGACTCTGTATACTTTTAACTTGTGAAGAAGGAATTACTTTTCCTTCCCCAATGGTTATCTCTTCAATCTTGGCAAAATAAGACCAGATAAGTAGGATAAAAAAGAGGATAATGAAAGTAATTAAAACACCATGCGCTAAGGGCGCAGATCGATTTAGTAATGCTGATTTGCTATCAGAGATAAACTCTTCATCTGTTCCTATAAGAGTTTCTTTTTTAGACTTATTGGAATTTTTTATCTCTTTCATAATGCCTGTTTTTTAGTTTGATTTCTATTGATTGCTGCTAAGACTTGCTCCTTAGGCCCGTCAAGAACAATACGCCCATTATCAAGAATAATAAGCCGGTTTACTAATCGCAACATGGTTAATTTATGCGTAATTAAGATCAACGTTTTGGCTTGTAAATAAGGAAGCATATGATTTATAAGCGCTTGTTCTGAAAGATCATCCATAGCACTAGTAGGCTCATCCATTAAGATAATAGGAGGATCAGCAACTAAACCACGAGTAATACTAATAAGTTGCCGTTGTCCGCCAGATAAGCCTTCTCCACGTTCGCCAATATTAAGGTTGAAGCCTTCGGGATGTTTATTAATAAATTTTATGGCGCCAGATACTTCGCTGGCACGAATAATCGCATTGTCACTTGACCAAGGCATAGACAGAGCAATGTTATCGCGCAAGCTACCGGAAAATAAAATAGTTTCTTGAGGAATATAGCCGATACTTTTGCGAATTTCTGCAGGATCAAGCTGATTGATATCCATACCATCGATATATATTGCTCCCTTTTGAGGTTGATAAAGCTTCAATAGCAACTTATGGATAGTTGTTTTGCCAGAGCCAATATGACCTAACAAACCGATTCGCTCGCCTGGCGTTATTTTGAAACTAATATTATTTAAAGCAGGCCTAGATTGATCAGGGTAAGAGAAGGTCACATCTCTAAATTCTATATCTCCCTTAAGAATTGGGCGAGATATAAAAGTTTGAGCTTCATCTAATTCCGAAGGCTCGGCCATTAATTTGTTTATATCTTGTAAAGCTGTTCTGGCTTGTTGAAAACGAGTAATGATATTAGCAAACTGTCCTAAAGGACCTACTGCCCGGCCTGATAAGATGCTGCAAGCAATTAATCCACCTAAAGAAAGTGTACCTGCTTCTATCTGATAAACACCAACAACAATAGTGGCAATAATAACAAATTGCTGTATAAAATAAGTTACATTAACCATAGAGCCTGATAAAAAGCGTGATTTTAAATTCAAGCGTGAGCTAACTGCGACGATATTTTCCCATTTAAATTGGGCAACACCTTGTGCATTAAGACTCTTTATAGTTTCAAGGCCGCCTAAGTTTTCAAACAAGATACCGTTTTTTTTTGCTGCGGCGTAATTAGCTTCTTTAACAACTTTATGGAGGTTTTTTTGAATAATTAAAGCAAGGCAGATAAGTATGGGAATTGCGATGATACTAACTAGAGCTACTGGAAAGGATAAATAAGCAATAAAAGCAATAAAAATAATTACGAAAGGAATATCAATCAAGGTTGTCAGTGTTGAAGAGGTAATAAAATCACGTATAGATTCAAATTCCCTTAAAGTATTAACTAATTCTCCCGTTGATTTTGGTTTTTTAATTAATTGTAAATTTAAAATTTGATTAAATAACTTACTAGCAATAACAATATCGGCCTTTTTGCCAGTAATATCTATTAGATACATTCTCATAAAGCGAAATATTAGATCAAATAATAAAAGTATTACCATTCCAATAGTCAGAACCCATAAAGTAATCATTGCGTTATTAGGGACGACCCTGTCGTAAACATTCATTGTGAATAAAGGAACGGCAAGAGTGAGGATATTTATGAGCATCGCTCCAAATAAAACATCATAATAAGTAGAGCGATAATCCCACAAAGTTCCCCAAAACCAAGACTTGCTTTGTTTAGTAGCGGTTTCTTGATCATATGTCGTAAGTGGCTGAATTAAAATTGCAAAGCCTGTGTAAACTTTTTCGAGCTCGGCTAGAGAAATGGTTTGCAAATGCTCATGAAATTCAGAGGAATAAATTTCAGCCTGAGTATCAGTATACTTCATAAGTATGCAAGCCTTATCATCTTTAAGTAATAGAACGACCGGTAAAACTAAAGGTGATATTTTAAGGAGTTTTTGCTCTGTTATTTTAGCCATAAATCCATGACGCTCAGCAGCTCGCACAAATAATTGTGGTGTAAGTCGATTATTAACTAAAGGCAAACCTGCTATTAAGTTTATACTTGACGTAGGTTTATGATGCAGCTCACATAATTTAAGCAGGACTGTTAATAAATGATCATCCTTATTATCCATATTTTTCTCACACTAATTTAGTGTAATCTCATACTCAGCTCGTCAAATCTATCCATAGTATAGCGGATAAAGAGTTAACAGGTTATTTAAACGAGGTAAACGCAATAAATCTAATTGAATTATCGAAAAGTACTAATGAGAATTTTTATAAGCATTAAGTTTCCTTTTATTATGTATCTTAACTAATTCAATATAATTTACTTATTATCTAAGGTAGATTTTGTACCTTTTGCAGGGAAGGAACTTATGTAATTTTTTCTTTAAATTGCTTAAATTTCTTATTCTTAAGATGTGGGATAATCTTTTAAACGCGTTCAGATATGAGCTATCTAAATTTACTTTTGTAAAAAAAATTAACTTTTGATGAAAATTTAAACAATAATGACTATATTTATATCATATGCTTTTTATATCACTTTAACTGAGCATAGTATTCCGGTATGGATTCCAAAATTCCCATTTCTACGCAAGGAAGGCTAAATGTCTAAATGAGGCCTAGTTTTTGCTAAGTCCATTTAAGTGAAAATTTATCGTATTAAGGGATAAGATTAAGTTGCACTTTTAGTGCGTAACCTGCCTCGGCTGGGAAAATTGGGCTTGGGCTTTAATATTGTCGAGTTGATTTTAGTGATTGGATGCCATAAATCTCTCATCAAGAAAGGAGAAGTCGAGATGGCAACGATTATTGGCACCTCAACTGATGATACCTTAAATGGCACTTCTGGAAACGATATTCTTAATGGTGGTGAGGGAGATGATAACCTTTTAGGTGGTGAGGGGGATGATAACCTTGTAGGTGGTGAGGGGGATGATAACCTTTTAGGTGGTGAAGGAGATGATAACCTTGTAGGTGGTGAAGGAGATGATACCCTTGTAGGTGGCGCAGGGGATGATAACCTTGTAGGTGGTGAAGGAGATGATAACCTTGTAGGTGGTGAGGGAGATGATAACCTTTTAGGTGGTGAGGGAGATGATAACCTTGTAGGTGGTGAAGGAGATGATAACCTTGTAGGTGGTGAGGGAGATGATAACCTTTTAGGTGGTGAGGGGGATGATAACCTTGTAGGTGGTGAAGGAGATGATATCCTTTTAGGTGGTGAAGGAGATGATATCCTTTTAGGTGGTGAGGGGGATGATACTGTTATTTACTCAGGTTTTAGTATATTAGATCAAGATGTTTATGATGGTGGAGCTGGATTTGACACCCTCGTTTTTAAGCTTACTACTCTTCAGTATCAACAGATACAAGCAGAGATTGAAGCGTTAAATACATGGATTGCCAATAACTCAAATTCAAATTCTTTAAGCTCAGGATATGATGCGAATCCTTATTTTACATTTAGTACTATTCAATTATCCGTAAGAAATTTTGAAGCGGTGTCCGTTGATATTATTGACGCGGACGATGGTGATGGAAATGGAGGACCAGGAACTGATGAACCACCAGCTGATGGTGGAGGAACTACTGAACCACCAGCTGATGGTGGAGGAACTACTGAACCACCAGCTGATGGTGGAGGAACTACTGAACCGCCAGCTGATGGTGGAGGAACTACTGAACCGCCAGCTGATGGTGGCGCAGGAACTGATGAACCGCCAGCAGAGGATGGCGGAAGTGGAACAGCCCCTACTGAACCTCCAGCTGAAGATACTGATGTAGTAGCAGCACCAGAGCCTAGTACTGAAGCTCCAGCTGAAGATACTGATGTAGTAGCAGCACCAGAGCCTAGTGCTGAAGCTCCAGCTGAAGATACTGATGTAGTAGCAGCACCAGAGCCTAGTGCTGAAGCTCCAGCTGAAGATACTGATGTAGTAGCAGCACCAGAGCCTAGTACTGAAGCTCCAGCTGAAGATACTGATGTAGTAGCAGCACCAGAGCCTAGTGCTGAAGCTCCAGCTGAAAGTACTGATGCAGTAGCAGTGTCAACTACTACCAGCAGCGATACCGAAACTGTAGCTTCTGTATATGACGCTGCCTTTATTTCCGATAGTTATGTAGATACTAGCAGTAGTTTGCTTATTGATAATATTCAGCTCTAAATATGTATTGCTCCTGGATGTTTAAGATAATTAAAAATTCAGGAGCATGATTTGAAATAAAGTAAAACTGCTTACTTTATCTAAAAGTTAATTAAAATATATTTTACTAAGGTATTTCGTTTACGTTTATAGGTAAAGGAATAAAACTCAAGCATGAACTATATTTTAAGTTCTAGCGCTGGTGTTGAAAAAATAATTCTTTATCTCCATAGTGTGAGGCTAATAAATTACTTTCAAGCATTAGAGTGCCAATATAATATTCTGTACCGCGGTATTTTCCATAGACTTCATATAAAGGGCCTATAGGTATTTGCGAAAAGGATATTCTAAAGTCTTCGCGAGAATTTTCAGGAATTAGATTGCTTACTGTACTACTTGGCTTGAAATAAATTTGCTCAGGAAATACAGGAATGCCCTCAAATCTACCCTCACTTGTCCATGCGGCTAAATGCCAAAGCGGTAAATCATTGGCAGGATCACGCGTCCATTCAAAAATTTTCTCGATTGCTTTTAACGTCCAGCTTGTTGGGTGAGATATATGATTTGAAAAATCCTTAGCAAAGTAATTCCAATTTTCTTGTTGTCCCTCAAGTGAGTTCATAACTTGTAAGTTTACGGAGGGATTTTGTGATATTAAAAATTTTATAGCCATACCGGGTATATAGGTATTTTCTGCCGGCGCAACAGCCAGCGAAAGACGCGCCAGACCAATACCTCCTTTTTGATAAATACCTGTAAAAGGATGATTAGGTGAAGGAATAAATGTAACTTTTCCTACCGAGCCATTAGCATGAATGATTTTTACTCGTCCTTTTGGTAGCTCATCACTAATATGATCAAAAGTAGCGCTTAGATTAAATAATCCTTTCAGTTTTTCGAATACTTCTTTAAAACTATTGCCATTTAGTTCAGGTAAGGGATTAATTTCATGGCTTTTGATAACTGCATCCCATAATAAATCTTGTTTTTGCTGGGCAGATAAATCTTGATAATTATTAGGTAGCTGTGCAAATACACTAAAATTGCTAGAAAAATATAAAAGTCCACTAATAAATAAAGTCCCAAAGCGGCCCATCAAACTCTCCTTAGTAATAAAATTCATTTTTTTTATTGGGTAGAGTTTCTATGTTATTGAAATCATTACAAAATAGGCATAAAACCGACTATTTTAGCTAGTAAAAATTTTGTATTGAAATTCATCCCAATCTGCAAATGATATTTGAATTAAATAATTAAATAAACACATTAAACATAATAAGTTAAAACTCTTTCTAAATAGGTATTTTATAAGTTAGGAGGTGATAGATTACGCAAATTGTTTACCTTGATATATAATTTATTAACTCGGTAGTCTACAATTTAATTAATTTTATTAAAGTTTTTTTTAAAGATACCGAAATAGATGAGTGTATAACTATTACACTGAGTACTATTTTAAACTTTAGCAAGGATGCCATTATGAAAAAATTACTAATCGCGTTTGTTGTTATTTCATCTTCTTTAACATTAACTGGTTGCGGCTGTGCTCTATTTGGTTGTGCACCTGCTGCTGATTACAGCGCTAGTACAACTTATGTTAAATAGTTTTAATTGATACTTAAATGTTAGCGTAGCCTAAGCAGAGGCCAGTAGGCTAAAGCTTAGGTTTCGCTTCGTTAATGAATATTGAAAAAACTGAAATGTGATTTCGATTTAATCAAAATCATTATTAGAGTAATCCAACACCTGAAAATTAGACTCATTTTCCAACAAACTTTGGGGAACTTGCCCGGTAAAATGATTATTATCAAGACGTAAAACCTGAAGATTAAACATATTTCCTAGTTCGTTTGGTAAAGAACCAGTGAAATTATTATTTTCAATTCGCAATGTTTTTAAATTATAGAGAGAAGTGATTTCACTTGGTAGGGTACCATTTAGTTTGTTGTGTCCAAAATAGATGTGTTGTAAATTCTTTAATTGTCCTATTGCAGAGCTTAAGTTACCAGAAATAAGATTATTGAATAAATAGAGCTCCTTTAAACTCGTAAGCTCAAAGAGGGTTTCCGGAATACTTCCAGTAAGGTTATTGTCATCAAGCCTTAATATTTCTAATTTATCTAATTTACCAATTGTTGCTGGTATTTCTCCTGACAATTGATTCGCATGCAAATCAAGCCAGCTAAGGTTCTCAATATTGCCTATTGAATCAGGTATTTTTCCTGCTAATTTATTCGCTTTTAACCAAATATTTTCAAGCTTTTTACATTGTCCAATAGAATCAGGAATAAACCCACCAATCTTATTAAAACTTAAGTAAAGCGTTTTTAACTCAGTTAAATTACATAAGGTATCCGATAGTTTTCCTTCAAGATTATTATCATATAATTGAATTTCAATGACCTGCCCTTGTTCATTACAAATGATACCATGCCATTGACAATAGGAAGTTTTCTCTGAGAGCCAATTATCCTGACGTATCCAGTTTGGGCCTTTAGTTGAATGATAGAATTTTTTAAGTTCTAACCTTTGTTTTGGATCATCTAAACTATTTTCTGTCCCCGCCATAAGTATGGGTGGGTTAATAAATAGCACTAGCGTTCCTAATGTAATTATTATGCTAGTAATAGGCTTAAAGACATGGAGCGTAAAATCCAGACTGGATTGAATAATCTTAGACATAAAGTATTCTCAAGAAAATAGACTGCTTACTCGCACTCTATCCAAATTTTTTACATTATAACTTCTTTTTTTCTTTCTTTAATGATTACTTTTAAAAATTTGTAATCTTTCTAAGATTTAGGTGATATAAATTTATGCTCCTTTAATAAAAATTTACAGCCTCTAACTAAAAAATAAGCTCTAACGTTGTCTAAATAGATAGGTTCTCCTTCTTCAACTTCGGCTATGTTGGTTTGTTTGATTTCCGACCCATCAATGATAATAACCATGCCTGAACCTATACATTCTGCTTCATTGCTATGACGAATAAGTACGGCACTGTCTTCACCTAGGCCTATCCCTAATTTTTCAGGGTTTAATAAGATGGCATGAGCTAGACGGCTAAATCGTCCTCTTTTGATAAAATGAGTATCAACGATACATTCCGGCAATAAACTAAACCCTGAAGAGATATCTAACTTTTGATGTAGTAGGGCTTCTGTCTGTCCCCCTGAAGCTATCATCACGGATGGTATAACCATAGCACCTGAACTTGTTCCGGCTACGATGAAATTTTTAGTACGATAGTATTTTTCTTTAATTGTCTTAATGAGGGTTGTACCGCCTAAAAGGGTTGCATGATAAAATTGATCGCCACCTGTAAAAAAAACAACCCCTGCGCTTTTTGCTTTTTGTAAATTTCTTTCAACCTCAGCATCTTCACGTTTTTCAATAAAAATGAAATCAATTGTTTTACACCCTATCTTTCTAAAGGCGTTTGCATAATTTTTTTTTGTTTCGTCATGTAAATCCTTTCCCGAAGTAATGAATAAGATTTTTTTAGAAGGACATTCATTTAATATTTCTTTAAATATCTCATAAGGATTAAAACCGTATTCGTCTTTTTTGATGTCAGGTCCTTCATCATCTCTCTGTTCGGCTCCGCCAATTAATAGTATTATCCCTTTGGGTTTCATATAATTCGTTCCATTAAACTTTTAAAATAAAAATGTAATAACTGACTTAGAGCCATTTCACTTTATTAAAATTAAGTATAGTATGTTTATAGCGCTCTCATCTCCCTGGCTTAGCAGAATTTCTTCTTGAGTTTTTCTGTTAAGCTATAAAATATATTATTAGGTCAGTTTCTTAAGGGTTTGTAGTCAGAAAGCTAGCAATATAGATAGCTATTGTAAACTTGCCAGGTAAGGGCTGTTATTATGATCTCAGAGCAATGCAATAAATCGATGGCTAATGTATCAATACCTCCTATTTTATATGGTACTGCCTGGAAGGAGGAGAAAACGAAAGAACTAGTTTTGCAAGCGCTTAATTTAGGATTTAAAGGCATTGATACGGCTAATCAACGTAAGCATTATTTTGAGGAGGGTGTTGGCTTAGCCATTCAGGAATTTTTACACACTAGCCAAAAAAAACGTAATCACTTATTTATCCAAACAAAATTCACGCCAGCAGATGGTCAGGATCACCGAAAACCTTATAACGAAACTGATTCTTTGTCAGAGCAAGTTAGGCAGTCTTTTGCAAGTTCTCTAGACCATCTTAAGACAGATTATATTGATTCTTATATTTTACATGGTCCTACATCATATCAGGGAATAAACAAGGCTGATTTAGAAATTTGGCAAGCTATGGAAGAATTAGTCTATACGGGAAAAGTCAAGTTTTTAGGTATTTCCAATGTCAATATTGAGCAGCTAAAGGAGCTATACGAAAGCGTTGCGATTAAACCAACTTTTATCCAAAACCGCTGTTTTGCTATTACTAGGTGGGATCAAGATATCAGGTTATTTAGTAGTCAAAATAAGATAACTTATCAAGGATTTTCTTTGCTTACTGCTAATCATCGTTATCTTTTAGACTCCTACACGCAATCATTAGCTGAAAAATATAATAAAACTATCCCACAGATTATCTTTCGCTTTGCATTACAAATTGGCATACTGCCTCTAACGGGAACAACAAACGCTAAGCATATGAAGGATGATTTAAATATTAATAACTTTGAGCTTTCTGAAGATGAGATGCAAACTATAGAAAATATAGCTATGGCTTCATCATAAAGAAAAGAGTCGAATTTCTGTTAATTCTACTGCTTTTTCTCTTGTATGAAATTTAATATATCTTTAGGTGTTTTCGCAAGATAGCTAGGTTGATATTGCATAAGTGTTTCTTCGGAGTTAAATCCCCAAGAAACAGCTATTGAATTAATATTGGCCTTTTGCGCTGCTTCAATATCCCTTGTTTCATCACCAATATAGAATGTCTTTAATAAAGGCATTTGATGCGCTTTAATTATTTTTCTTAACAGATTTTTTTTACCGAAGTAGCTTGATTCTGCATGAATGAAGCTAAATAAATGCTGAATTTTATAATGATTAAGCCAGATAAGCACATTTTCTTCTGAGTTTGAAGTTAATATTCCTAATGTGCAATTTAATTGCTGTAATTTAGTTAATATGTCTGGTAGATCTGCAAAAATCGGTAAAGAATAAATATCTTTACTTAAGCTTTCTCTTGCTTTACGCAGTATTTTAGGTAATTTATAAATAGGAATGTTAAGGTAGGCAATAAGTTCACGGGAGCTTAGACTTCTTAATTTATCTACTTCTGCTTGGTTTATTTCGCGAAAATTTAATTCGTTAGCTAAAAGACTAAATTTCTGTATAACAGCAAAAAAGCTATCTGCTAACGTGCCATCAAAGTCGAATATTAGATTAAATTTATTATCTATAAGCATTATTTATTTGTTGCCTTGAAATTAGGTAAGCTTCAGAATATAGTTGCTAAAATATCTGACAGATTGTTATAAAGCAACCATTCTTTTTTTATATTATACTAGAGGTTTTTCGTTTAGGTAACGGTAATTCTGATGTTGTAATCTCAATAAGTTTTGTTAGCCAAAGTTGAATAACATATCAAGTTACTACTAACGTACAATTAATCTTTAACTCCTATTTGTACTAAATTTTTTTAGAACTACAAAGCCTATTAATCCTGAAAAGAAAGAGCCTAAAACGACACCAATCTTAACTAAAGGCATCAAATTTAAATTATTATATGGATAGGCTAGAGAGCCAATAAACAAACTCATAGTAAAGCCTACGCCACAAATCAGCGCTATGCCATAAACCTGTGTAAGGCTAACATTGTCCTTCTTAAGGAGATGCTTAAATTTAACAAAATAACCTAAAGACAAGAAAATACCAAATTGTTTGCCAAGGAATAATCCTAATCCTATTCCTAAAACAATAGGATGCATGAACATGGCTAGGTTAAGTCCTATAAAGGTGACTCCTGCGTTAGCAAATGCAAAAAGAGGAAGAATTAAAAAGACAACCCAAAGATGTAAACCATTTTCTAGGCGTGTAAGCATAGAACGTTTTCCCTCATCAGGAATGGTCATAGCAACTACAATGCCTGCGAGGGTTGCATGTACCCCTGACTTTAATACGGCAATCCATAAGGCCACTCCAAAAAGCATAAAAAGAGAAATACGACGACATTTAAAATAATTTAAGCTTATTAAAATTAAGGTAAAGAAAAAAGCCAGCATAAGGGAAAGTAATGACAGTTTATGAGTGTAAAATAAAGCAATGATCACAATAGCTGCAATGTCATCAAAAATGGCAATTGCGGTTAAGAGAATTTTTAGTGAAAAAGGCACGCGTGAACCTAGAAGAGAAACAATGCCAAGTGTAAAAGCAATATCAGTTGCAGTAGGAATTGCCCATCCTCGAATATAAATTGGATCGTGAGCATTAAAAAAAATAAAAATAAGAGCGGGGATAAGCAAACCACTTAAAGCAGTAATTGCGGGAACCAGAAGGTTGGTTCTGTCGCTTAAAATGCCTCGATTAATTTCTCTCTTAATTTCAAGACCAATAAGCATAAAATAAATTGCCATTAAGCCATCATTAATCCAGTGTATGAGCGGCTTTTTAATAAAAAGATCTCCTACAGAAACACTAGCATTAATTTGCAAAAATTTTTCGTAAATTATATTAAAAGGAGAGTTAGCAATAATAATTGCAAGCACAGCCGCAATAAATAATAAAATACCACCTAAGGTTTCTAAATTGTGAAAAGAATTAGGTTTGCTCATATAGTGCTAAATCCATTAATTTATTAATTTTAGGAACTGAACATTACTTTAATGCCAATCCAAAGTACAAAATTAAGGCATCCTTGGATTTATTCAATAGGCAGTTCTGTCATAATCCAAGTATTTTCTTTTAATGTAAATCTTTTTCTGGAGCCTTTGAGAAAATCCTCTGTATTAATTTCTAGAATCTCCCACGCATGAGGAATAATTTTAATGATTCCAAATGATGACGGTATCTCTTTTGAAAGATTATCTTGAGAAGAATGCGATAAATAGAAATTCTGCCAGTATTTAGGTAAATAGTTTCTCCAGTAAAGAGTAGCCATAGCTAAATTATTCGCACTTGTTTGTAATAAAACGGAGCCTTCAACTATTATTTGGCCAACTTCTAAATTTAATAGACACACAGCAACATTGGAATTTTTTTCAAGATCATTCCATTTTCTAGAACCAGTTTTTGTCAAAAAAATTAGCGATCCTTTGTCAGTAAAATCATATAAATCCATTGTTCTAACATGAGGATATCCATTGTCTACAGTAGCGACCTGACAAAAAAGTTTAGAGTTAGGGAAATCAAACCAGCTTTGTAACAGGTATCTAATATTTTGAACAAGCATTTTTCATTACATAATTTTATTGAAGGTAAAGTTAGTCCAAATATAATCGAATTTTTTCCCAACTCGGAAGCTGAGTTAATATCATTATATCTGTTTGTGCGCAAACATTAATGACTACTGTACGATCAAAAAGCGGCATTATTACATTGAGCAAGGCAACATATACAAATGAATATGGGTTGTAATTTACAAATATCGAGTTAATTTTAACTCACTAACGTTACGTAAATTAGGTGTGATCTCTTCCGTTGCGTGAGATTCTAAAGCTTTAACTTCAATTAAAGCTTTACTGAATTCATGTTTTGGAATTAATTTCATACAGATAATTGCATCTTGAACCCACCTTTCATTAGTGAATTCTTTACAAGTTTTAATAATAGGTGCAATAATTTTAAACAGTGGGTTGTTACTGTACGTGCTAGATCCTAAAAGAGTAAAACGACCAGACTCTGATTTAATCATTTTATCAACTTGAGTTAATCTTCTATCTATCCAAAGTAGCTTTGCAAGAGGGCTATGCAAATCAGGTAGCTTCTCTCCTAGGACTTTGAGTGCTTTTACCTCTTGTCTTCTTCCTCCCCTTTGTACATACCCATCAACCGTCTGTAACATATCGTTAATTAAAGAGTCAAAGTTAGTGGCCTCCAATGTTGTTAAGTGATTACCGATAGAATCTAAATAATTTTTCGCGGCACTAAGAACAATATTTCTCCATTCCTGGCTTACTTTAGCTAATGATACCCAATCAGGCTTAGGTATAAAAAGAAGTATTTCTTTTTTAATGTCTATAGGTAACAGGTTAATAAATGCTGAATCTTGAGGCTCTATCTTAATAATCCTTGAAAGCAATGGGATATAAAGCGCCAACCAACTTAATAATGGATTTTGTTTTAGCTTATCTAAAGGTAAATTTTGTAAACTAGAGGTTTTTTTGTTGTGTGGCATAGTTGTAATTACAGAACAATAGGATGGCATATTGTATAATATAAGATCATTAAATACAAATTAATTTAAATTTTAATTTTAACGAAAGCCAAAATTGCAATAAAGATTGACTATATAAATTCAATTGGCAGCAAACAGAGTCACAAAACCCCTATGTCGGATTCGCATTTAATCTAAAACGCCAACATTATTTAGATAAAAAAAATAGTTTTCTTAAAAGTATCTAAACTTAAGTTATTTTAATAAGATTCTGAGAAATACCCGTGTGTTCCCTGGGCAACAACCGCTTCTGCATGTCTATTTAACGCATGAATGTAGGCGGCAGTACGCATATCTAAGTGATGAACCTTCATTAATTCATAAATGTTGAGAAACTCCTTGCACATGATGGCATGCAAGCGCGTATATACCTCCTCTTGAGTCCAGTAATAGCCTGATTTATTTTGAACCCACTCAAAATAGCTAACCGTGACTCCACCTGCATTGGCTAGAATATCCGGAACAACTAATGTATTTTTTCCCTTTAAAATTATATCTGCTTCAATGGTTGTGGGGCCATTTGCAACTTCAACAATGATAGGAGCTTTTATCTTTGTTGCGTTGTTTTTTGTTATCTGATTTTCAAGCGCTGCCGGAATTAAAATGTCAACATCAAGCTCTAATAATTCTTCATTCGATAAGTTGGTTGCTTCAACCATCTGGCAAATTGAATCTTCACAGTAGACAGCTTGAAGTTGCTTAAAGTTGTTTTTAGTATGAATGATACTTGGAATATCAAATCCTTGTGCTCGGTATATACCTCCTCTAGAGTCGCTGATTGCTACAATTTTATAACCATCTTGATAAAGTAAGTTCGCTACAGGCTGCGCGGCATTTCCAAAGCCTTGAATGGCTACCCGCATTTTTTTAGGTCGCCATTTATTGATTTTTTCTAATTCCTTAATGCAATAATAAGCGCCCCGGCCTGTTGCTTCTTCACGGCCCTGGCTTCCTCCTAGCGGTAAAGGTTTACCGGTAATGACTGCCGGTGTAACTTGGCGAACAATTTTAGAGTATTCATCCATCATCCACCCCATAATCATGGCATTGGTGTAAACATCAGGGGCAGGAATATCTAGATCAGGGCCAATAAAATCAGCTATAAGGGTAATATAGCTTCGACTTAACCGCTCTAACTCAAGTCGTGATAACTGTTTAGGATTAACGATAACACCACCTTTCGCACCACCAAAAGGAACGCCTACTACAGCACATTTGATGGTCATCCAGAAAGCTAAGGTTTTTACCTCAGCAAGGCTAACTGCCGGGTGGAATCGAATACCTCCTTTAGTAGGGCCACGTATATCATTATGGTGTACTCGGTAGCCTGTGAACATTTTCAATCGACCGTCATCCATTCGTACAGGTATAGATACTTCCAAGCAAGCTTTTGCATGCTTAAGCTTCTTAACTGCTTCAGGATCTAGGTTGGCAAAAGTAGCTGCACTATCCAGTCGTAATAACGCTTCTGTGTATAACGTATCATTTATCATGTATTGTCCTTAATGCTTCATCTAACTACTATACTTATAAATAAACCTGGTTTCATTAGTGCGAGAAGATTGGTCATCTTAAGCTCATTTGTGAAATTTACAATTTAGACTGCAACATTCTTTTAAACCAACGTTCGCCACACCAGATGGTAGCGCCAAGATAAGGTATTCCTCCTACTACCCACATCATAAGCCCTGCTAGTTGCTGGCTTTGCAAGGAGCGCAATGGACCGTATAATGAATTGTGAGCAAATGTTAATAATGCCCCTAAAAATCCAGTATGCATGAGCGTGAATAGTAAAGCTAGAAGTGCGCGCGGCATAGTATGTTGATTACTATGTAATACAGACCACCAAAATAAGCCTGCAGTTAATAAGAAACAAAAATGCTCAGCAATATGCCACCAGGGATTATTAAGAGCAAGTAAGTAGAACTTAGGGGCATGCCAAAACCAAATGACTAGACCATGTAATGAGGCTGCCCAAATTGGATAACGTACAATTTTAAAAACCGGCGCTAACAAAGGTAGGATGAAGCGACCAGTGGCAGCTACTAACTGGGGTAAGGGTTGTGCAAGTGCATACAAGGGTGTAATAACGACCATCATTAACATATGTTGTGCCATATGAGCAGCAGTATTTGTCTCTGATAGCTCATCTAGACCGCCAAAAATAGTAAATATAGTAATTAGTATTGCTCCCTGAAAGATAAGAAAGCGCCGCCACTTGGGCCACACTCGCCATGTACCCATCAAATAAGCCAACCCTAATAAAGCTAAGCACAGAGCACTGACTAGCGTTGGTAATTGCTCCTTACTTAGAGCAGCAAAAGGATTATGAGCAATAGCGTAATTCGGTATTAATATTATGAAAGCTAATAATAAGATTCGAGAAATCATGCCAGGAGTCCTTATAAGCATGGTCGAAAAAATAGCACCATTAATCCTATGCTTAACGTTGCAAATGCTGCAGTTAAAAAGCCTCCAACAGCCACCCAAAGAATAAATGATGTTGCATTACTCTTTGATTTCGATGATTGAAGGGTACGCCAATAGCTTAAAGCTAAATAAAGTAATAATACTGTTGTTATCAGGGTACAAAATAATAAGATAGCATTTATCCATGTAAAAGTAGCTCCTACATCAGGAGGCGCTACCGCACAAGCAACAGATAAGGCACCGTAGACAAAGATAAACCATATACTCCAAATGACTAGCCCAATGATGAGTGAAAAGGGATGTTTCTGTAATAACATTAACCTTTCCCCCAAGCTATAGGTAATAGAACGATGGCAGTATAAGTAATCCAAAAAGTAATTAAGGTATATAACCACCAACCTTCAACTACAACCACTTCATAAAGTGCTTTTTTATTGATATACCCATAGGCTACGCGAGCAGCAAGTAATATCGTAATAAGGGTAGCTAAACTACTATGAATAAGTTGATAGGCAAGCATTACTGTTATGACTGCATCGTGCGCTGTTTGAGTAGGTAGAAGTTTTGCGGTAAGTAATACCCAAAGTAAAATAGAAGCGTGAATCAGTCCAATTAGGCTCAGTCCCCATAATTTAATTTGAAGGTAATTAACGTTGAAACGACGAACCTGTCGAATTAAATAAGTAAATCCCATAGTTGCCGCGGTTAACAGTAAACCGCTAATAAAGAAGGCGCTGTTCTCTAAAGACACTTGGTTGGGTATTTTCCATTGTGGTGCTGCAGTCCATAAGTACAACCAGCCAAATAACAGTGACATATACAAAGCACCATTGGCAAGTAGACTTGTATTCATGCCCCATAAACCAGGACCATTAAGGGTTCGTGAGTGTAGAGGAGGATCTTTAGGTAAAGTTTTTGCATCCGGCGCTGCTTTTGGGTGAGTGCCATTTTCCCAAGTCCAGCGGAGTAAAAACAGAAAACAAATCAGTAAACTAAATATAGCAAAATTGTAGTTACGTGAAATAAGGGTGATACATACGGCTCCTATTGTAAGTGCTGTAAGGAAAGGTAACCACGAATTGCCAGGTAAATGAATGATTTCGCTGATTTTTCCTGTAATAGGATCAGTTCCCCAGGTCTCTCGCCTACCATGACTTGTAACCGATAAGGCATGCCTTCCCTCAGCAATTGTTTTAGGGAGATTTGGACAATCCCAGAGCGGGTGACGTGTTGGGCAGTTCGGCAAACTTATAAAATTATAAGGATTAGGAGGAGTCGCTGTAGCCCACTCCAAGGTATCGGCATGCCATGGATTGATTTTTGCAGACTGACCAATATAAAAGTGTAAAAAGAAATCAATTAAAATAGTTGCAATGCCGATTGCCATGACAAATGATCCAACTGAAGAAATGAGATTAGGCACATCCCAGCCTAAACCCGCATCGTAGGTATAAATTCGTCGTGGCATGCCTAGAAGACCAGTCCAGTGCATAATTAAAAATGTTACATTGAAACCAACAAACGTTAGCCAAAAGCCCCAAGTACCGAGCTTATCAGATGGCATGCGGCCAGAGAAATGTGGCAACCAATAATAAAGGCCAGCAATGAGGGGAAAAAATACACCGCCAACGATAACATAATGTAGGTGTGCGACGACAAAGTGTGTATCGTGTACCTGCCAGTCAAAAGGGACTAAGGCTAGCATAACACCTGTTAATCCGCCGATAACAAAGATAAATAGAAAACCAATAGTCCAGAGCATCGGTAGGCGGTAAATGGGCCGGCCGCTAAGAAGCGTTGCTAGCCAAGAAAATAATTGAATACCTGTAGGGATCGCAACTAACATACTAGCTACTGAAAAAAATGCTTGTGCCAATTGAGGAATACCCACAGTAAACATATGGTGCACCCATAGGCCAAAGCTAATAAAGCCTGTTACAATAACGGAGAGAACAATCCAACGATAACCAACAATGGCGCGTTGGGCAAAAACAGGAATGAGAGTAGAAATGATTCCGGCCGCTGGTAGAAAGATAATATAAACTTCAGGGTGGCCAAATAACCAAAATAAATGTTGCCATAGTATTGGATCGCCTCCCCTTGCTACATCGAAAAAAGGCATACCAGCTGCTCTCTCAAGCTCAAGTAAAATACTGCCTAAAATAAGTGGTGGAAACCCAAAGACAATCATAAGCGCCATAACTAAAATATACCAGCAGTATAAAGGCATCTGATGCAGAGCCATCTGTGCTGTCCGAGCTCGAATAATAGATACAAACAATTCAACACCTGCACTAACAGCAGAGATTTCTACGAAAGTAATTCCAATTAACCAAAAGTCAACATTCGGCCCCGGAGAATAAACTGCGTTAGTTAGAGGCGTATACATAAACCAGCCTGTGTCTGGTGCTAGTCCAAGTATGAGGCTAAAGACTAAAATAATACCGCCAAATAAATAACAAAAATATCCAAATGCACTTAGTCTTGGAAAGACTAGATCGCGGGCGCCTAACATTTTAGGTACTAAGTAAAGAGCCATACCTTCCATCATGGGTACAGCAAATAGAAACATCATGACTGTTCCATGCATAGTAAAAAGCTGGTTATAAATCTCTGGTGTCACTAGAGCTTGTTTAGGAAGAGCAAGTTGGGCTCTTAATATCATCGCAAGTAAACCACCGAATAGAAAAAATAATCCTCCCGTCATCATAAAACGAATACCAATCGTTGTATGATTTACGATAGTCAATGCGCGCCATCCCCGCGGATTACCCCAGATTTTATTAAATTCATCATGAAGAGAAGATGGATTATTAACTGATGCTTCATTCATTAAAATTTTTCTTCCCTGTTTTTAGCATTGGCTCTTTTAGAGTAGGGCCAGCTTGTTTGCTATCTATCCAGGCTAGGAAATCCTGAGAATGATGAGCATAGACATTAAGTAACATTTTTGCATGAAATTTTCCACAAAATTCGGCACATTGAGCTCGAAAATAGCCTAGCTTTGTTACCTTTAGACGCATTATATTTGTATAGCCAGGAATTGCATCAATTTTTCCATTAATGCGTGGAATCCAAAAGGAATGAATCACATCTTCGCTTTTAACATGCATATCAATAGCGCGTCCTATAGGGAGGTGTAATTCATTGATAAGTTTTATCCCTTCCTTGGGATAGTGGATTTCCCACCACCATTGATGACCTATGACTTCAATCTTTAATGGCAACTCGCCTTGTGTTGGAAGGGGAAGCATACGGTGTCCTACGGGAATACCAAAGATAAGTAAGACTATGATACTAATAGAAGGTAGCAAGATACCGCCGCAAATGATTAAAGAGTGTTGGGAGGTAAATTGTTGAGGCTTAGGACGCATAGCGTATAGCCATAGGCTAACAATTCCTATTACAACTAAAGAGGAGTAAATTAGCATCCCCCACCAAAGGTGGGCAACTTCTTTTGCGGCCGGGCCAGCAGGATTAAGGGCTGATTGTGGTCCGCTACAGCCGGCTAACAAAAAAAGAATGAATAATAAGCTTGATCCAGATAATCTATTAATAGTTAAAAAGAAATAATGATGGAGATTTCTAGAATGCCAGGACCAATTATTAGTCGTATGTCTATTGCAGGTCATCCGATTCATCCTATGTTGATTCATTTTCCTGTTGCAGCACTGATTGGCTTGATTGGTACAGATAGTGCGTATATTTACACGCATGATTTTTTCTGGGCAAGGGCAGGTATTTGGCTTGCTGGTATAGGGGCATTGGGTGGTGCTATCTCGGGTTTGGCGGGCTTGATTGATTTGATAATTGTGGCGCGTATTCGAAATATGATCACCGCCTGGTGCCATGCTATTTTTGCAGTGGTAATGTTGTCTTTGGCTTCGCTTAACTGGTTGTTTCGTTTTAATCATCCTACTTATTTGTTGCCTTGGGGCATCTATATGACATTTCTGACAGCCTTTTTGATTTCTCTGACTAGTTTTTTCGGCGGGCGATTGGTTTATGAATATGGTGTAGGTGTAGATTTGAATACGAATTTGTAACAAATAATGCCAGATAAACATAGGGTTCTTAAACATAAGGCTTGGCCAAAACGAGCCAAAGGATAGCTGTAATTAAGATAGCAGACATCACGCCCAAAGCTAGGCAAACTAACTGACTAGGTTCTTCTGGTGTTTTCTCAAGTTTAAGAATTAACCAACCGTTAAGAACATGGCAGATAACTAAACCACTCACTAATGTGAGCTTCATGATAAGCCATGGTGCTATTAGCTTCATCCTTAAAAAGATAAACGTTCCTGATAGAATTGCCAGAAGTGCAGTAGGCGTTAAAATATGGGTAAAAATTTTGCGTGGAACATCCATGTAAGATGTATGCACTTTATCTTTACCAGGAATAGTTGCTATAAGTCCTGGAAGATAGAGAAGAAAACCGCACCAGCCAAGTAGTGTTGCTATATGAAGTATTAGTATCCAAAGCATAACAATCCTTTTATGTTCCCTTCTCCTACAGTTGAAAACTTAAATACTTACTTATTATCAGTTTTTTTTAATAATTCTATTATTTCTATGGGTATAGGAAAAACAATGGTAGAAGAATTACCTCCGGCTGCAAGGCCCGCTAGTGTCTGTAGGTAGCGTAATTGCAAAGCTTGTGGTGCTCTTGCTAGCACTTCTGCTGCCTGTAATAGTTTCTCCGAAGCTTGTAATTCACCTTCTGCATGAATGACCTTAGCTCGTCTGTCTCGTTCTGCTTCGGCTTGCTTGGCGATGGCTCGGATCATACTTTCGTCAAGATCAACATGCTTAATTTCTACGTTAGATACCTTAATACCCCAGCCATCGGTTTGTTCATCTAAAATTCTTTGTACATCGCTATTTAGCCGCTCTCTTTCTGCTAGCATTTCATCTAATTCGTGTTGACCTAATACAGAACGTAATGTGGTTTGTGCAAGTTGGCTCGTTGCTTCAAAATAATTTTCTACTTGAATAATAGCCTTTTGAGGATCGATGACACGAAAATACAAAACAGCATTCACTCGTACTGAAATATTATCTCTTGAGATAACATCTTGACTAGGTACATCCATAACGACAGTACGTAGATCTACGCGGACTACCTGCTGGATTACAGGAATCACTATAATGAGCCCTGGCCCCTTAATACGCCAAAAACGCCCTAGCATAAATACAACAGCGCGCTCATATTCTCTTAATACTCGGAACATGGAGGTTAATAGAAGAAAGATAATTATAAGAAAGCTAAAAAGATAGGTCATTTCTCATCTCCTTGAATGGCTTCTACCTCTAGCCGTAAGTTATTTACAGCGATTACTCTTATTGGTTGATCTGCGCTAATTGGTTTTTTAGAGTAAGCACTCCAAATCTCACCACGAATAACAACTTGCCCTTGTAGATCAATAGTACTTAGTGATCGCCCTGCTGCACCAATTAGTGTTATAGTGCCATGCTGTAGAGGCTCTTTTCGTGATTTAACAACCATAGTCAATATTATTACAAAAATGAGAATATTAACAGTTGCCATTGCACCAATAACCGACCAGGCAATCTGATAACCTACATGTTCAGTATCAATTAGCAAGATTGAGCCAACAATAAAAGACGCTGTTCCTCCTAGTCCTAATATTCCAAAACTAGGGGCAAAAGCTTCAGCAACAATAAAGGCAATGCCTAAAATGATTAAAGCTAAGCCTGCATAGTTAATGGGCAACAGTTGCAAAGCGTATAGAGCGATTAAAATCGCTACAGCACCAATAACGCCTGGAGCAAGCATACCTGGGTTAACTAATTCAAAAAAGATACCATAGATACCTAGTAATAATAATAAATAAGCAATGGTAGGATCGGTAATTACTAACAGAAATTGCATTCGCCAATCTGGTTTAATGCTCTCTACTTGGGCATTCGTTAAGTCTAATTTAATCTCTCGCCCATTTTGCTTGACTGTTAAGCCATTTAGTTGCGCTAATAAATCATTTCTGTCTTTGGCAATAAAATTAATGACTCGGGCTTCAAGTGCCTCTGGTGCAGTTAAGGTAGCTGCATCCATCACTGCTTTCTCTGCAAAGTCAAGGTTACGGCCACGCAACTGTGCTAATGTACGAATGTAGGCAATAGCGTCATTAGTAACTTTTTTATCCATAGCGGTTTTTTGTTTATTTTTCTCTTCATTTAATCCACCAGTTAAACTAACAGGGCTTGCTGCGCCTAAGTGTGTGCCAGGAGCCATAGCTGCTATAGTACTGGCGTAGAGTAAGAATGTGCCTGCACTTGCAGCACGTGCACCAGCAGGGGCCACATAAGTAACGACAGGAACACGTGAAACAAGAATGGACTGTACAATCTGACGCATTGATTTATCTAGGCCGCCTGGCGTATCGAGCTGAATAAGAATGAGCTCAGCCTCTTGTGCCTTCTCAATACCGCGAATTAGATAATCAGCAGTAGCTGGACTTATACTGCCTTGAATAGATAGTTCAACAATTTTTTTTGCAATAGCATTTTGAGTAAACAGCAATAGAATAATTACTAGTGCCTCTCGTAGATAGAATACGAGTGATACTCGTTGAGAAATTAGCATAAGACATCCTGTTCTTGAGGTGCAAAATTACATTTATGTGATTTTATAATTATTTCTCAATTTTAGAGAAACGCAAAAAATATTATTATCAAGTGTCATGCCAGGTGGTACTACTGCGATGGCGACAATAAATTAATAAAAAGAGCTAGAGAGCCTAGCTTTAATAGGCTTTCTCTTGATTAACCCTCATTTATAAATCAAAATAGAGTTTACATAATTGTACATTTAAATTTTGTAGAAGAATGATCATCTTTAGAGGGTATATCGTTTTGCTCTCTATTAACTTCATTTATAAATGTTCTGCCTGCTGTTTTTAATCTTAAGGAAGTTGAAACCTTAGGTAAAGATTGCGAAGTTGCTACTGATGATTCCAGTATGTCGATACCACTATTTAAAAAGTGAATGGTACGAATCTCTCTATTTACAAAAGACTGTAAATCATGCTGATAATAATCAAGCGGCTCTTTTTCAACAGCAGAGACTTTGAAGTAAAATGAAGAATTAAATTTTTTAACTTCAACATGAGTCTCTTCAAATAGCGCTTTCATCGCTTTAGTAAAAAAAGGAATACAAAAAGCGTTATCATTGAAGCTACGATAAAATGGGCAAGCAAAAGCCTCCTCACCAATTTGAAAAATGACTTTTCCATCAATCTTTTTGCAGAAATGCTTGCTTGCATAAAGAGATAAAGTAATTGTGGATATTTTTAAGCTATCTTTCTCTATAAGCTCGTTAGCAAGATGTTTTCTAGCTTGTAAATAAGTGTTAATAGTCTTAAAGAGTTCAGCTGGAATTTTATTTTGATCAGCAAGAGTATAAGGATTTTTGAAAGTCGCTTCTTTCATGGCTTGATAAGTGGGTTCATCAATAAAAATTCTAAGGGAGATAGGTGTAAGCCCATCTTTTAAGCGACCTACATATTCAGAAACTAAATTATTAGTATAGGAAAGAATACCGGGAAGCTCAGTTACCTTATTTAAAGAACGAGTTTTGCCGATTGCTTTGTATTTTACTTCAATAGCATATCTTAAAGGGTCATTGATTTGGTTTTCACTATTAAAAACTTGTGGATGAATAATGCCTCGCAATCCACCACTACCTACAAAGTAATCAGTATTGGGATATTGGCTTTTTAATTCATTAAAGTCTTTAATTTCTTGATACTGAATCTTAATTCCAATGGCTACGGCATACTTTCTTAACGTTATTTCTAGATCACTAATCAACACTTTAGCAGGAATGTTATCTAGGATTTCTCCAAAACCCTGACTTCTATCCATATTAGCAAAGGAGCGATGATCAATATACATGGCATGATTGCGTAAAGGCGTCTCATATTTTTCAAACATTAGAATATCTACATATGGACATTGCAATTTTAATTGAATTGCTCCTAAAAGCCCAATAGGGCCTGCGCCAATAAAAATTATATCTGCATCCAAATTCATCTCCGAAATAAAAAGATAATATTAACAATTAATGTAATCTAATTAAACTGTTAGAAAAGCTTTATTATATTTTTATAAATTTTAAGACATTGTTAATTGCAGATTTAATAAAGAGTTATTTAATCTATTCTATTATTTACCTAATAGCTTATTAAATAAGATGAAGCTCATGAAAAATAATTCATTAATCAATTCATGAGCTTTAGCTAAAGTAGTGATGTTATTTAGTTACATAATTAACTGTACGATCTGGAAGATTAAACTTAAGGCCAATCATAAATAGGTTAACGTTAGGTTTATAACGGCCTCTTAGGTAGTCGCCTGAAAGAGGTTCTATTTGGTTTAGAGTTAAATTTTCATATTGTGTGAATTGGTAGGTTAATACTAAATCAGTATTTTTACAAATGTGACCTTCGGTACCTACTTTCAATGCCCACCCTGTTAGCCATTGTTTATCTTTTTTACTAACACCAACATTGCCCGCTGTATTATTAAAATTAATAGCAAATTCACTGGTTTCAATACCAGGTCCTACAAAAAGGCGCATAAAAGGGTTAATTTGATATTCAGGTAGAATAAACAATCCAAAGCCATATCTTAACTTTTCTGTTGCTCGAACATCCTCAGAAAAAAACCAATTATTAATAGTATAATTTGATTTGCCGGCATAAAAGTCTGCATTTCCTTCTAGAGCAATGCCTATTTGATTTAGCAATATAAATTCATAACCAGCAGTTAATTGACCATGAAAATTAGTATAGGTATTGTAAAAATTAGAAGAAGTAGGTTGAGGCTCATCTAAGGGATAGGTAAGATTTTTTTCTAGATTTACATCGTTAATACCCAGATTTACACCGGCATACCAATTAGCTTGGGCTGTAAAGGATAGAGAAATCGCACTTAAGGTGAAAATAATTTTTTTATTCATAACAAACTCTTACCTATAAAATACTTGGAATAGTGATTACATTGGAGGTTACGGCTTTTCTGCTACTTTTTAGAGTAATAGAAACATTAACTTTTCGTGGTGTTCTAATATTACTTACAATAAATCGATTATGAGCCGCATCTAATGCGAGTGTCGCGCCAGGCAGGCCATTTAATCTATAACTTAGACTTGTGTTTGGGGTAAAGCCTGTATAGTAAATAAATGCTTCGCGCGGATTCATAGGATTTCTATCCGCTTGGGTTAAGTGCAGAGCTAAGGTCGAAATACTGAAATTGTTAGCAGATATACTAAAGAATGATTGATTAGAAGCAATAATCATAAGTCGGGCTGTTGTCGTTGCAACATCGGGTATGCGGATGGTTGCAATCCCTGTATTGGGTACTTTCGCGGCGATTAAATAAGGATAACTATTCCCTCCATCAATAGATAAAACAATATTGACAAAGTCAACATTGATTGGCGGCTCATTGGTATCTGCTACTTGCCAGGTAACAACTTGTGTTGTATCGCCAGTTAATTGAATACCAGGTGCACTAGGATACGTTATTAAAAAAGGGCCTGCATCAGCGTTAATTGTTACGCTAGTATCTCTATAAGCATTACAAGAGCCGCCTAGGGTATTGTTGCGAACAGATACCCGAAAGTGCATTATACGTGATACAGCAGGCAGGACTTCCCAAGTAAAGGGGCCATTATTAGCCAAAGCGCTTAAATTGGGGAAGAAGCGGACCGGGCTTAAATTGGGTGGCAGGCTTCTAAAATTAGGCCCCTCTGTTGATTCAATACGAGGGGGCTGTGGTGAAACTTCATTATCCATTTGCTCCCAAGTATAAGTTAAAGTGGTGCCGCTATTACTTCTGGCTGATGCATTTAATGCAAAGGGCGTACTTGCTGGGACAACTATAGCAGATAAAGGACGAATACTTGGCGCAGGAGGAATAGGCGTTTTAACTGCACAGGTATGGCTAGGGCTAGAAATGAAATGACCTATTTCCTGTAAATTAATACCATGAAAATAACTATCAGAACGCATTTGCACATTAGGTGGACAAATGCCAGCGTAAGCCATGATCGTGCTACCGCTTCCAGGCTCAACTGCGGTAGGATCATTTCTATTACAATCATTATTTTGCGTATGGTTAGCGCCGAATTGATGGCCCATCTCATGGGCTACATAGTCTACATCAAAGGGATCACCGATAGGTGAGTTAAACGTGGTAGCACCCATCGCTTTTGCTTCTAAAGTACAAACACTGCGAAGCGCAGCAAGGCCGTTATTAGCACTTGAAGCGTCAACGACATGACCGATATCGTAATTAGCTGAACCAATGACTGCATCAAGGTTACTTTGGTTTTCTTCTAATAAAGCATCCGTATCGCCTGAAGTGTAAGGTTGAGCTGCCGGATTGGCATAGATAATTTTGATATTATCAGGAATAAGCTCCATTGTTACAGCAATGTCTCGCTCATAAATACCATTAATACGATTTAAGGTAGTCACTTCAGCCGCTAAAGCTGCTGGAACTGATCCACCATAGAAGGCTGTATATTGAGCAGTGGCTGCTAAAGCGAGTCGATACTTTCTTAACTCACAACTTGCAAATCTGGCGAAGCGGTTAGAATTATTGAAGCTGATTAGAGAGGATTGCCCAGAAACATTACATTTGTTAGTTCTCGTATTAATAAGATCTTTTTTGTAATAAACAACATAGTCTTGAATATCGCCAGGATAGAGAGGATCAATGAAAATTGCGCTTTTATTGGGAACCAAAATCATGGCGTGAAAACCTAACGGTGTTAAATCGAATTTCGCCAGTTCACTAGGATTATTAACGCTATAGCCATCAAATGTTTTAATTTCAGGAAATTGCGCTGCCAATTGAGGATGCATTGTACTATTGACCACCACTTGATACACATGAATTGTGCCATCTGGATGCGGTAAGTTTATTAAAGTAGCGGGCTCTTTCGTTATGTTATCTCGGTGTGGTACAGAGGCTAGCTCGTTATAAAGACCCTTTGTGTCAATCTCCACAATACGATATTGATTAGAACTAAAATGAAACCGACTACTCGTTAAGGAAAAATTCTTTATTTCACGCGTTACAGGATAAATTACTTTATTAGGTGGTTGCTCTGCGGCAAATAAATTAGAAAAAGATAACAGCAGCAATACGCTGGTTGGCGTCCTTGTCATTGTTTTTACAATCCTTACATATAATTCAAAATATCAGGGACATATCCTAAATTTAATTAATTTTAATTTCAATGGAAAATTGCGAAAAAGACTAGGGTCTGTTAACCATGCATTTTTAAATGTCTAAAGCGCTATGTTTTGTAGCATGGCTGGGGTTATTACATATACAATTAACCTTAGTACTAATTGATGATTAGAATTCCGCTTACGAAGTAACGCAGAGTTTATGAGATGACACAGAATTTGCAGGGATGATTTATGATCATTTTGTTATCACGGGCTCGCAAATTTATCATGAAACGAGCCGCATAAGATAGATCTTATAGATCACTTATCAATAGACTCTTATCTTTTATATGAAAAAAGAATAAAGAGCTTAAGTCGATTAGCCGCTTCACTACTCATTTGTGCAGTGTAATTTATAAGCCCACTACAGTGACATAATTGAAAGCATTTATAAATAGTGTAACTTTTAAGCTTTATTTATCACTTATACTCAGAAGACTGGGTATTAATTTCTTCTTCACTTGGCGTTAGAGTTGGTTTATCGTTTTTTTCTGTTGAGCCGTCATTAAAAAATGTAGTTTTTGTTTGATATTTTTCTAGTCTTCTTTGTTTATCTAATTCAACTTTTTCGTCAAATAAGGGCAGAACATCTGGATATTGTGCAGATACGTGCTCTCGGAGATGTTGTTGCACTACAAAATTAGCTAAACGAATCATGCTCAGTTTTTGAGGATTGCTCCAATCTAATTCAGCTAATTCTATTTTACCCAATTCTTTTTTACCATATTCCTTTTTATCTGACTCAGCCGGCTTGCTTCTTGGACTATGATGACTGTAGATGTGTAGTATAGTTTTAGCTAACTCTACTTGACATTCTTTTAAGAAATTTTCATTTTCAATTTTGTTTAATTCAGTTGCAATTCCAACAAGGATTGTTGCTATCTCATCGAAAAGAAGCTCACTACGCTCTTTGTTTCCTAGGGAAGTAAAGTGAGATTTTTGTAATGTAACATCAAAATTTGCTCTCAACTTTTTTATATCTTCTAATAGGGTTCTTTCATGTCCTTTTTTAACCTCCTTAGAACTTGATCCCGCTAGCAATTTAACGTCTTCTTCTATTTTTTGCTTATAAAGTGTAATCTCATTTATGGTTTTCTGTTTGTATGCGTTTAGAGGGGCACTAATATCAGGATAATTAACAAAAAAGGTTTGTAACAATATCTCCTTCGGTAAATCTCGATTTCCTTTCATGGCCGTAGACATGAGTTTATAAGCAAAAGCGCCTTTTATTTTATCCACCAAAAATTCCAATTCAGTGTCTGAAAATTCCTTTTTTCTATCTTGATAAAAACGCTGCCACTCTGGAGTTTGTTCAATCAGCTTAAAAAAATCTTCGATAAAAGATTTTGCAAATATTTTGCTTTTCTCATCCATAACAGCCTGAACAGTCGCTAGCCGCTGTAAAGTATATTCCCCAAATTCTTTATTTTCAAAAAATCTATCCATTCCTTCTTGAATTATTTGCTCTGAGGAGGGAGGAGGAGGGGGGGAATTTTTTTCTTTTGGTTTTTCCTTAGTAGCGCTTTCATTTGTATTTTCCTCGACTGGTGGATTATAAATTTTTGCATCAGAAAACAAGCGTCCACTAGAGCCTATACCTCGTATATCTGATTTCCCTTGAAACGCTTCAAGGAAATTGCGACTATTAATCTCAGCTACCACTTGTAGGTATTCCACGACAAATTTGGCTTGCTCCCTGACAGCCATTTCTACTTCTTGAGGCAGATTATTAGAAGATTCTTGCTTTGTCTCCATAGTAACACCCTAAATTTGTACTAATTTTATACATTATAGCAAATTATTAGTTAAATCCTCGCCCTAAATTAGAAGGCCTTGTTTATTAAATTTCTTTACTGCATTTATTAACCTTCTGTTATATCAATAAAACCGGTGGCATAATATGCATACATTATTGATACGATGTTTAATTTAAAGGCAGTATGCGTGGTTAAGAAATTAATAATTTTTTCTTTATTCTTAGTATGCGTTACCGTCAATGCAAAGCCCTTTATAGATGAAGAAGTCTTAAAAGCAATGCGAGCAGTGCATTTAGAGCAGCAAGGCATCTATCAATCATTAATTATCTTTTTTAAATCTAATTATAGAAAGGACGTCTTTGTCCAAGTTATGCGAAGAGATTCTACTTTATTACTAATGCCTCTTGATTTTATGCCAGTCGTTGTAGTGACCTTTTTACCGACAGATAAAATTTATAAGAAATTGATTTCTTTTCCTGGCACGCTTTATATTGCTCTTAATAAACCGGCCGATGAAAAGGTAGAAATTAGCTCGCATTCCATTAAACCTAAAGTGCCTTTTCGTTATCCAGGTATTGATTTATGGTGGGAACATGGGTTTGATGGACATAAAGGTGTGTTAGGCTTAATCGATTCAGGAATTGCTCCTGATCATCCAGCATTATCAACAAAAAAAATTATTATTAATAAGACAGCTACTTCTCACTATATCGATTATCCCTTTGGAGTCCGTACCGCGCATGGCACAGGCGTCGCTTGCATTTATGCCGGGTTACCGCCTGAAAGTACCCAATATTTACAGGGCGTTGCTTATAAAACGCCTGTCATTTTATCTACTTTGGCGGGTGAAGGAACAGCGCATAAGCATCATTTTGGGCTTACTTATTCCAGTTTAAATTGGCTTTTAGCATCGAAATATCGGCCTTCAGTCATTAATTATAGCTTTGGCAATGGTAGCGTTACCTGTCCCTTTTGTCCTGACTGGAGTGGTTTAAGCAAGATTGTGGATTATATTGTCAATCAGAAAAAAATATTATGGGTAACTTCGGCTGGAAATAATGGCTATATTAAGCAGAAAGGACGCCCGCCTTTTGTTTCGACGATGACAGTACCTGCCGAAAGTTACAATGCGCTGACTGTTGCTAACATGAATATGTATAGCAATACTAACGCCACCAATCGGAAATTTGATAGACAAAGTCATGCTATTTATTACACTAGCAGTCGTGGGCCTACTCTTATAGGGCGAAAAAAACCTGATATTGCAGCGCCAGGCAATGATACATGGACTTGTGCGCCTGATCCTAAGAAATATCAGTTAAATTACCTAAAATCAATGCATTATAAGAATGGTTATCGTTTCATGGGAGGAACAAGTTCAGCAGCACCTCACGTAGGTGGGGCAGTGCTTTTGTTAAATGATGCTGGTATTACCAATCCCATGGCTATTAAGGCTTTATTAATTAATAGTGCAGATACCTGGACAGATAGTAATAAGCCAGGCCCCGATGATCCGAACTTTGCCTATCAAGGTGGTCATCGGCAAGTGATTGGCTCTGAATGGAATCCAACTTACGGTTGGGGCTATATGAATTTGCAGACTGCCTTTTATCAACGAAAATTTATTATTGAAGATAAATTATCACTTAACAAACCGCTAGTAGAATATCGCATAAGAATGCATTATCAAGATAAGGTTACTTTAGTTCACGAGCGTCGAGTTGGCTTTAATAATAAGGGCCGTTTATGGCAATTAAGTCATTTAGATTTAGAAATTTTGGATGCTTCGAATGGTAAATTGCTTGCGAAAGATGGCAGCTCTATTGATAATGTGCATCAAGTATCTCTTTGTAATTCTCTCAATTTAAGTCGTTGCTTTCAACTTGCGCCTAGAGAAGTGATAGTGAGGGTTAGATTACAAAGCTCAAGAATTGATGGTAGTACTGAAGAGTCTTTTGCCCTAGCATTACCGGTAAAAATTACTACTACTGTGAAATGAAAGCCAAGTATCTTAGTAAGGAGAAAATAGTTTGGAACTTGATATTATCACCTATGAAGAATTGCTAAATCCTACCTTCAATGCAAAGAGAATAGAAAAGCCCCTATTAGATAAGGGAATTTTAGGTATCAGTCATGTTCCTCAGTTCGAGCTTAAATATAAAGAGTATATTAAAGTAGCCAGGCAATTTTCTCTTCTGAGTGAGTCTATTAAAAAACGATATGCGCCTAATTTAGATTCTGGCTTAACAGAAGGTTATGAAGTAGGAGCTGAATGGTTTAAAAATGAGGATGGCAAATGGCAAATTGACGCACATAAAGCGTCTTATTACGCCTGTGTGCCAGATAATTCTTTAAATAAGTGGCCAACTGAAATAAATTTAAAAAAGGCCTACCTTGAGCTTGGTGAATTAATCTTTGTAACAGGAAAGAAGCTATTAAATAAAATTGGCCTAAATGAGGAGATGGCTGGCTTAAATCATGATTCACTGCAAGGCTATGGCAGAATGCTTCATTATCAAAGAGCAAAAGGTTTAGCAGAGAAAGATGATAATTGGTGTGGCGCCCATCATGACCATGGTTTATTTACCGGATTAACGCCAGCATCCTATTTTCAAGATGATAAAGAAGTTGAAGAGCCAAAAGAAGCTGGTCTTTACATTATTCCTCATAATAGCCAACGTTTTGAGAAAGTAGAATTACCTCATAAATTTATTTTGTTATTTCAAGTGGGTGAATTTGCTCAGCTTCTCTCTCATGATCGTTTCACAGCAACCAAGCATATGGTTAAGAAGGCACCTGCAGGAATAGAACGCTTTACTTATGCTTTATTTTATTCGCCTGACGAAAAGATGTTAATTAAATCGAATTCCATATTAGCAAAAGATTTACGATACAGTAAAAATCAAACAGCTGAAGGTTGCCTTCGTTATAAAGACTGGGCCGAAGCTTCTCTTAAACTCTATCAAGCTAATTAATTACTAACCTTGAGCAACATAAAAACGAGAATGACTATAAAACCACATCAATATTGCTGATACGAGCAAAAGAAATCCACCTATTAAAATTAATCCAAAGGTGCCTATAATTGGTAAAAGATTAGCGCTAAGGCCAGTTGTTGCCCAAGCCATAGCCATTAGAGCGCCCGAAAGTCCCATAACCCATCCTTGGGCTGATTTATCAACACTATCTGAGAAGGCTGTCAATAGGGCTGTATAAGCAATCATATCAAAAGCACTAATTGGAAAGGCCAAAAGCCAAATTTCCCACTCTTTCGTGCTAAATACCGTTAATACGAGACCTATTCCAACAGTAAAAAGACAAATAATGGCAATGGTGTTAACTTGCCAGATACGCAGCATTAAGCGCATGCCTACTGTTAATGAAACAACGAAACACAGGCCAATAAACGCATTAAAAGCGCCTAACTGCCAATTTAAATAGTGATAATCATTGTGTAATAACACTAAAATAAATTGGAAATAAATACTAAAACCTAATTGCATCAGTAAGAAAATGATCATGAGCCAGCGAACGCCTTTATGCTTAAGCCCCTCGATGAAAATATAAATAGGCCGCAGTAAGTTCAATGGTTTTTGATTAGGGCTGGTATAAGTTTCTTGAAAGCCATATTGAATCCAAATCGCTGCAATTAAGGCAAGTGTTGCAGAAATAAAAAAAGGGGTCGCGAAATTAAAATAGTGAGAGAGCGAACTATCGGAAAATACCCCTCCAATTAAAGGCCCTGCAACATTCGCAACGCTAAGCGCTAAGGTCATAATACTCATATTAGCTGCCTTATTATCAACAGTACTAATATCTGCAATGGCGGCTTGGGCAATAGGTTGACTGCCGGCCATTAATCCTGAAAAAGCGCGTCCTAACATTAATAGGAAAATACTGGTAAATAAAACGCTTAATCCCATCAACAAAAAACTAATAAAAAGGCCTAACATACAAATTAAGATAACTTTCTTTCTACCCCAATTGTCTGATAGATCACCCATAAAAGAAGCACCAAAAAACATACAGAAAGGATAAAGCATATAGCCTAATCCTAAATAAAAATGGCGCATGTTAATAGATAAATGAGAGGAAAATACCGTATTGGGATTAGTAAACATCGCTGTCATGATAGGATAAACTAGCCCAAATCCCATCCCGTCGACTACGATGGCTAATAGACAGGGCAGAATCGTATAATTAGTATTTTTCATAGGCTATTGGAATAAAAGAAACATTTCATTAATTTAATAACAATAAACTATTTTTCTCTTTAATAAAGCACTTTAATAAAGAAAAATTGTCGCACTCTTGTTGGTTAATTATTAATCCTACGAAGTAAAGGCTCATGAATCAGATCCATTTTGGAAAGAGCTTTATACTACTGTTGATAGAGTAATTGACTTTCTTGAGAAGGAAGCTAAGTTTAAAGCAGCTCATCCCAAAATACAGGAATTAAAAAGCAAAATTACAGCGCATCTAAACTCTCTTGATAAAGAAAAAGATACAAAACACGAGCACAAAAAAGCAGTTTTAAACACCGCTTTAGACGTTCTTCATGGAGAGAAAGATTTGACGGCATTACATAGCTCTATAAATTCAAACAAAGAATATAATCAATCTGCTTTCTTTCGCAGTAGTAAAACTGAAGAGTTAGTAAAAGAGGTTCTAGATTTTCATGAGTCAACAAAACCTTAATGTAACTTAAATTTATTTTACAAAGATAAAATCTATCTAAAACATAATACAGAATGTGTGTTAATTTACATAAAGTTGTTAATTTACCAATATCTTGCGAGTTAGAGCCATTAAGTCAGTCCAAATATAAGGGAAATTAGATATTTGCAGAATCTGAAATCTAGTCATATCACTGGATCTTGTGGATAAGCCGGTGTTGTTGCTTAAGTAATGAGGCAATATCTCTAAATAACCAACATCACTCCAAATAACTAATGTCATTCCCGCGCAGGCGGGAATCCATCTAAAAATTGACCTCTGTGCTAATTGATGAATAGATCCCCGCCTGCGCGGGGATGACGTAGGATTGCGGGGGATGACGTAGGATTGCGGGGGATGACGTAGGATTGCGGGGGATGATACAGAATTCTCAAGATGACATAGGATCACTTTTGGTTATCATTAGCTCACAAACTTATTGACGCAACAATACTTTGCGAGGATGACATAAGGCCAATTTGGCTATCATTAGTTTTTTAATTATTTGTGCAACAACATTGGACAAGCTGCAGGAGTTGGGCATAAAGAGGGAACAGCTTATTTGTTGGCAGGAAGAGAGAACAGTTTATGGTCGGCACGGAAGATGAAGAGTATTTAATCTTTTTTTAATTTTGCCCTGCCCTGATTTATTTTAACCGCCTACGACGTTCTGCGACTTGTTCGCAGAATCCAAAATTGAAGCTTGTCATACGATTAGAAATTAAGTTGTTTTAAAATTTGTGCAACTTTCTCAACCCTTTCTTTTCGATCTCCCCAAAGCTCAATAAAATAAGGGGCCTTATTAGCAGGCATAACTTGATATCTATGCTTGAAATAAATTTCTTTAAAAAAATTATCAACTTCAGTTCGATATGATTTATCAATAGGACGAATCCCGTCATCTTCAATATCAACTAAATGTTTTTCATTAATTGAAATAAAAATTAAAAGATCAATAAATTTAAGTGATTCTCGAGTAGGGGCAATGAGGCTTTCTATAAATCTTATGTCAAGATCAGTTTGTTTATACGTTTCGGTATAGAGTGAATAGGCAATATAGTCTACCGGACAACGGTCAAAGATGACATTACAGGAAGTATCATGATATTGTTTAACGCGACTTAAATTATAATAAAATTGGATACCGTTACAAAAGCGTGTTGATTCTTTGCCAAATTTAATATTGTAATTATCCCGTAGAGCTCGATAAGGCTCCATTTCAAGATGATAATCTGGATAAGCTTCTACAAAGTCTTGTACAAAGGTACTCTTGCCTAATGAATGTGATCCAGACACGGCGATACGCATAATTTCTTACTTTATAGTGGTCTGTCTCTAATTATAGCAAGTGAAAGCAAATTTAATGTTTACCTATTTTAAGGCTCTTATTAAATAGATGATTTAAATTCTAGCAATTTTTAAATTAAATTAGATTACAAGATCGTAGAGCGCAACTACGGTGATTTTTTCCTTTGCGATTAAATTGAAAAGATATCTGATTAAGCTCTTCGGTTTTTGCTAATAAAAGCTCAATTGGCTCGTTTGCCATTATCATTTCTTCAATTTCTTTCATCATTATCTCAGGTGTTTCTTCTAACTCAGCTTTAGCTTGTGCCACCTGATAATCTTGTGTGGGTTCGGGAGGGGAGGGCTCTTTCATTTTTGCTTGATGATTAAATTGAGAAGATTTTTGCTTAAGCTCTTCCACTTTTGCCATTAAACGTTCAAAATTCTCGCCTTTTAACATCAATCTTTCAATATTTTTCTTTATCATTTCTTGTAATGCTTCTAGCTCAGCTTGAGCTTGTAGTAATCGGAAATCTTGTGTGTATTTGGAAAGCTCTGCGGCTATTAAGGCAGGGGCAATGCGCCACATAAATAGATGACGGTAAAGATAAAACAGTTGTTCTTTATTTAATTGTATATCACAGGCAAGACCATAAAAACCAGAAGATGTTTTTTGACCATATAAATAATAACCTTCTTTCTCAAAACCATGGCATGTACCCGTTTTTAAACTTTCTAAAGATGAGAGAATATCTTGTTTAATTCTTTCAAGAAATTTTTTAGTGAAAAAATTACTTTGACTCATTGATTGATTAGGAATTGACCAAGTGGTGTTAGATAAGTTACTACCAGTGGCCAGCACATAACATTTCATCAATTTTCTTCCTAAGTAATTGTTTTATGCAAAAATATCATGAATAGGTCTCTTAGAGTAATGACACTTATCATTTTTTTGTGGAATTTGAATGTCTTCTAAATAAATAACCGAAAGGGAAAACATAGGGATCAGGCCACAAACCTAATTAAATCTAAATGCAATTAGATTTAAGCTTTAGTATGCTTGCAATCAGTAAGAAATTTTAAATGTTCCTATGCAAACTAAAATTGTTGTTAGATCTTATGAGAAAGCTGATGCGCCAATGCTCGCTGCCATTTACTATAACACTATTCATCAAGTAAATAGCCAAGATTATTCGCCAGAGCAAATCAATGCTTGGGCGCCGACTTCTTCACTACATGCTGAGCGCTGGCAGCTTAAATGGAAAAAGCTAGTTCCCCTAGTTGCGGTTTTGAACGAGGAAATTATCGGCTTTGCTGAGTTTGAATCCACAGGCCACATTGATTGTTTTTATGTGCATCACAATTATCAAGGGCAAGGCGCTGGTAAAGCATTGATGAGTGCAATTGAGAATAAAGCCAAACAAGAGCAAATTCCGCGCTTATATGCTGAGGTAAGCATTACGGCAAAACCTTTTTTTGAAAAGTGTGGTTTTGTGGTTGTTAAACAACAAAAGGTCCTGATTCGTGGTTATGAGTTAACCAATTATCAAATGGAAAAGCGACTAAGTTTTGATAAGGTGACCATCACAGACCTTAATGACGAACGTATACCTAGTATAATTGATGCATTTAATCAATCGAATTGGACTTTAAAACCCGCCTCACTATTTAAACGATATCTCCAAGAGCAACAGCAACAAAAACGTCTGATTTGGCTTGCCTATTATGGTGATCATTTTGCAGGTTACATTACCTTAAAATGGCACTCTAATTATCCTTTCTTTCAAGAAAATCAGATTCCTGAGATTATGGATTTAAATGTATTACCTAAATTCAGAACATTAGGGATTGGCTCTTTGCTTTTAAGTAGTGCTGAGAAAGAAAGTGCTACAAGAAGTAGTCATGTGGGTATTGGCGTTGGCCTTTATTCTGATTATGGCGCTGCTCAGCAGTTGTATATTAAGCGAGATTACATACCAGACGGTCGTGGTATTACTTATCATTATAAAGCCATTTTACCTGGCAATAGTTATCCTGTTGATGATGATTTGATTCTTTGGTTTACAAAAAAGTTAAGGTGAAAGACGTTTTTTATACCAAATATCATTACATTTTTTATAGGCAAAAACGTCTGATAATTCATCGGTTCGATAACTGTAAAATACAACATGGTTGAATAAAAGTTTAAAGCCACAGTAAAAAGGACTCATTGGAATTGATTTTTGGTAATATTCTTGTTCAAGCTTACATCTTTTTTCTTCTAATAAAGTTTTGCTTGCAATAGGTTGTCCAGAAGTAGGTGCATAACTGTGAAAACGAATTTGAGCAGAAGTGGGATAAGTTTGCCAGTAAGTTTGATTGGTTTCGTCGGATAAAGCTTCAATTGAGCCTTTAAATATCGCTTCACGTTGAAATAATTCAAACCAAAAAACGATTGAAGCAATAGGGTTTTCAGTAAGTTCAATGACTTTCTTCGTTGTTTTTTGAGTGAAGAATAAAAGACTTTGTTCATCAATTTCGCGAATAGCAATAACACGCCCGTGAGGAGTAGCTTTTTTATCTGCTGTACAAAGAATGGCTTGCTGGGGGTTAGGTGCACCTGCTTGTTGTTCTTCTTCTAGCCATTGATTAAGTAACTTAATTGGCGATGACATAAGGTGTTTATAATTTTAATTTGAAAAAGTCATTCTACCAATAAAGTAGAGCCATAAAAATAAGATCTTCGTAAATACCATCCACATAGACACCCTTTTTATGAATTCCTTCAATTTCGAAACCAAATTTTTTATAAAGGGAAAGAGCTGTTTGATTATGCTCACGAACGGTTAACTCAATTCGGGTTAAACCTTTTTCTTTCGCTTTCTCTAAGGCGGTTTTTATTAATTGGCTGCCAATTCCCATGCCGCGATAAGGTGCTAAGAGCCCAATGCCTAACACGCCGCGATGAGCAAAAATCGGCCTATCTAAACCAGTGATATCACACCAGCCAATAATTTTTCCCTGTGAAACAGCAACGACTTGCGGCCAATTTTCCTCAAGATTTTTTAAAACGAAATCTATTGTAGTGTGGATAGGGGGTGCTTCTAAAAAAGCTAAATATTTGCGTTCACGGGCAACACTGTCTACAGCTAACCAGAAATCGTTAATATGTTTTTTTTGAATAGGAATTATTTGATAATCCATAATATACAACCTTTAGTTAGTAGGATCTAATCCTGCCTAATATAGCAAATAACTGCATTAACGGATGGCTTTTGATAATCAAAGTTTAGCTTTATCCCTTAATAACCAAAGCTCATGGTTTTTTATATGTTCATAAATTGGTTTAAAACCAGCTTTGCGATAACAAGCAATAGCTTGCTGATTCTTTAAATCAGGTGTAACTAAAACAGCTTCAAACTTAGGAAAAATAAATTCCTCGATGAATAGTGATAAAGCTTGTGAGCCTAGGCCTTTATTAAGTGCTGAGGGCTCACCAATATACATATCAATTGCTGCTAAGCTAGTTGGTAACTTCGCTAAATAATTATCCTTGATAAACCGATGAGCATTATAATATTGAATGTAACCAATGTCTTGGTGATTGAATTCAATGATATAAGCATACAGGGGCTCCTGGTGATTATTGATCTCTTTATACCCGTTTACATAAGTCGCGTATTTTTCTTCAATCAGGGCTAAATTCCAATGAATATCGCTATCCCACCAAGTTCTAACATGAGGTGTTTGTAGCCATTTTAACAACAGAGGAAAATCATAATTTTTAAGGGCTCTGAAAGAAATTATCATCAATAAAAAATTACCATGCAATAATAGCTATAATAAAAAATTTTATTAAACCTAATATTATTGAGCAAGTGTATTTAAGAATGCTTCTAGTCTATTTGCTAATTTAGTCGTTATTTTTAAGAAATTACGATCAAAATCTCTTAAAGTTGTCTTGCTACCTACAATATCAGTTACACCTTTTATTGCTATCATAGGTACTTTCATTAACATGCTAACCCAAGCAACACCGGCTGCTTCCATTTCTTTAGCGTTACAGCGGTATTTTAAAAGCATCATCATATCGGTTTTGTTGTTGTCAAAAGAGTCTCCACTACATACAATGCCTTCTTGGATGTCTAGTTTATCCATAATCCGACTTAAAGGAGCAGAAGAATAGCCTCCTCTACCGTAGGCAGCATAGCCTACTACTAAAATCCTACGATCATAAAAATAAATTTTTTTACTTGCATAAATATCTCCTATGTTTGCACCATTTTCTTTTATACCGCCTGCTGTTCCTATACTAATTACAAGATCAGGGTGAAAAGACTTAATACCAACATAGGTGGTTAATGTAGCCGCTTGAGTCCCTATATTTTGAACTTTATACATTGGATCTTGCCCATTGATAAGTAAAAAAATTTCTAAATGTTTAAATTTTCCAAAATAACTTTTTATAGGTAATTGAGTAAAAGGGCGAGAAAAAGGTTTTAATTTTAGCGTTTTGATAATAGGCGCAGCTTCTGCGTCCATGGCAACCACAAGTAAAATTCGCTGATATTTATGGTTCTTTAGTGCTTCAAATTGATAGCTCCTTTGCTCAGCTGAAAGTGGTGCAAAAGTTGTAAAAAACGTTAAAAATACGATTATTTTAAATTTCATTTTCTCTATCATCATTAGTATCTTTATTTAAGGATAGGGCATGTAAACTAATTAATTTATTTTACTTGGCTATAATTTGGTTATGGTTCAGTAATAGAGATAGAAAATAGGCAATGGATTTTATTAAGCGTACAATTGCTCTTGCTCAGGAAAATGTTGAACATGGCGGAAGACCGTTTGCCTGTTTAATCATTCGTCATGGGAAAGTCCTTGCTGAAGCGCCAAATACTGTTGCCCAAACACATGATCCTACGGCTCATGCTGAAATTAACGCGATTCGTATTGCGACAGCAAAATTAGGTTGTGAACATTTATATGATTGTGAATTTTATATATTGGCTCATCCATGCCCTATGTGTTTAGCTGCTATGTATTATTGCAGCCCCAAAAAGGTCATTTTTATCACAACAAGAGAAGAGTATAAAACTTTTTATAAAGATGATCGCAAATATTTTACTCTTGAGAATTTTTATGAGGAAATTAATAAGCCTTGGGCTGAACGAACAATGCCCATGGAACATCAACCTAATCCAGATGCGATACGAGTCTATCAACTGCATCAAGAAAAAGCGAGAAGTAAGTCGGGTTAAGCTTATATTGCTACTTTAAAATAGTAGACTCCAGCAGTTTAGCTCGCCACTTTCTGCAATGACACTAAGGACTAAATTCTTAAGAACTTTAGCAATAGACAGTGATTCTTATTGTAACAAAAATGAAAAAATTGTATAAAAATTAATTAAAAAGTGTATAATTTAAAATATTATAATTTGTAAAAAGTTATTTTATGCCAGATTTTAAAGTAGTAGCCAGCGATAAACATGGCAATTTTTTCCTTAAATTCCCTCCACCACCTGTAGTTAATAACATAAGCAGCAAAATCGATTTTTATGGCCAGCCTTTAACTCAATTACAAGCATTTAGGTTTTATGGGAATTTGCCTGATAATAATATATTAAACAATAAGCTCATTAATATCTTGGGTAAAAATTTATTACGTTTAGAAAAGCAGAAGCTTGAGAGAGGTAATAATCCGAAGAAATCTCAAGAGCAAAGAGAGGACGATGTTGAGTTTTATGCCCGTATGGAGCGCGAAAGCAATGCCTTTACCATCAGTGTATTAGATGTTTTATCTGAATTAGAGCAAACGCGATCTAATTCAAAGGATCAATTAAGAATAAATGTTGTTAGTACAGATCTTACAGAAAAGATAAGGCAATTATATGAAAAAAGAATAGCAAGAATAGAGAAAGAAGTTACGGATTGGGAGCTTAGCTCTACTAGTGGTGCATTTGCAAGGCAAATTAAGCTTAATCGATTAAAACAGTTACAAGCGCGAATAGAACAGAATAGAGATGATATATTAGAAAAACTGAGGGAACCTGAAAAACGCTTGCAATCCCTCTACCGCAATATTATGGACGACTTTGCCCATGAACAACGCGATATTAGTGTTTATCAACATACGGCAGATAGAGCGCTTGACTATGCGAATCAAAGTTTAACGGAAGCGTATCAGGATGCAGCCTATGCCATGGAATCTCATATCTTTAGTCCAGTTAGGCCGTCAAATGAACAATTATGGCAAAATTTAGATAATAATGAAGTTTTTGTTCTTGATAGTCGTGATTTTCCCGGTATGAAAAAGGAAGATGCGTTGCTAAGCGCTGCTTTGATTGATTATACGGTTAAGCCTTCAAAAGAAAATAAACCACTAGCGCTGATTAAAAAAAGACGTCAAGAAATTAAAGCTCAGAGTAAAAAAGTCAAAGAACTACAAAATCAGCAATCAAGCCAGCCAACAAAAGAACAGAAAACAGAGGCTCCTAATAAGAACGGTGTACGGCCTGTTAATGAGATTTTAATTGAATTTGAAAAAAATAATCAAGTCCATTCTGAAGAAATATCAGTGGAACAAAATCCGTTAGAAGCCTTACAAAAAGAAGATGCAGGTTTTTGCCAAGGCAAAGACAAAAAAGTCCTTTCTAAATTGCAAAACCCAGGCCAAGTGAAGCTTTATAATTCCTCTGATTTATTCTCAGCGATTGGTTTAGCTTGCGTGGATTTTGGTAAATACTTTGAACATCAAATGGCCTCTAAACACCCGGCAATGACCGGCGCATTTTTTGTGGCTGCATCAGCGACTTTTGGCGCGGCAGGTTTGGGTGCTGCGGGTAGTCATTATATGCTTGCAGGCTTGCACTATATAACTAAGGCGCTAACAATTAACGGTAAATTAGGTGTCAGTCCTGCCGAACTTGATTCAGCCATTAAAGCCATCAGTGCAGAGTGGTTGAAGCTTACGCATAGCGAAGGTCTGATAGAAACATTAATTATGGATGGCTTTGGCCTGCCTAAGATTAATTATGTAATTTTCGATACTATTATTAATGAATTTGAACACAAAGATACCCTTTATCAACTAGCACGGCGCTTTGCTCAGCAGGATTTAGAACACTATACAGGCCAAGAACAGGTAGAAAAAATTGCTATACAAACAGCCCAAGTGGCAGCCATGTTTGCGGCAGCTATTGTCTTTGGCGTGGGTGTTTATAAGTTGGCTCATTTAGTTGGCCATGGTCTGGGGGTAGAAATTGCTAAAGATTCAGCAAGTGCTGTCGGAAAAATTATCAATGTACCGACTGAAGTGTTTACCGATTTATTTGTACATCAAAGTGTGGTGAATGAAATTTTAGCCGTTGCGTCTGCAGTTTTAACGATTAAAACCGCAGGTTTATTTTTAGGCAAGGGCTTATTGCTTTTAAATCACCTAAAACAAGAAAAATTATTAGAGATTACGCCTGATGAAGATGAAGCAGCTATCCTAATGATTAAGCTTAAAGACTTATTTGAAACTGATTCGGATAGCTATCAAGCCTTAAGAGCTACAATAACTGATGATGAACTAAGATTTTATGGCTTTCACTTTAAATCCTTGATGGCTAAAAGCGATGAAGTAGCGGCGTTTTTTGGTGATAATTTCTTACAGGCAATGGGTATCACCAAGCCTCCAGTATCGCGCATAAAGATAGTGGGTAATAAGCTTAAAGCTTTTATGGTTGATGGTGTGTGGGACAAAGTAGTAAAACCATTAGCAATTATTATTGGCGTCCCTCTTACATTATTCTTAGTGCCGTTACTCGTTAAAGATTCTCGAAGGCCAATAGCTAACGCTTATATTAACGCCGGATTAGGAATAATTAAAATAGTAATGATGTTTGGTGCGGCGCTTAAAACAATTTTTATAGCCCCTTATGGCACAATTCAACGTCTGTGTATGGCAAGTTCCGATGCCCTATTTAATTCAGTGGCCTTGTTTAATTATGGTTTTCAAAAAGGGAGGGAGCTCGTAAAAACTCCTGTGTTAGGGGAAGTGGTTGGGTTTGTATTAGGAACAGGTACTTTAGTGGCTGGAGGAGCTGCTAAAATTTTGTTAGCCGCAGCAAGTTTAACACTTAAAGTACTCAATTTTATAGGCAAAGTAGTTAAAGGCATAGCTACTGTAGCAGCTGTTTTGCTAAGCCCCGTAGTTGGTCTTTTTGTAACAGCAGGTGCATTATTGTATTTTGGAGCAATGAAATTTAAAGGTGAAGATATCACTTTAAAAGAAACACTTAAATCGTTTTGGGCTAAAGGGGTTTTGGGGTTTATCCAAGGGCCAAGCAAAATAGCCAATTGGATTTCAAGTAAGTTGACAGAACCCTTGTTTAATAAAATGGCTTCTGCTTCTGCTGCCATTGATAACAAAACTCGAAGTGTTATAGGGGCTCCGGAAATTTATAAAGCTAAAGATAAAGTAACAATAAAAATAGGTTCTTTATTTGATAGAGGGAAAGAGGTAGTAGGCAATATTCTCTATCAAATTAAAAATCAAACCATCAGGAGATTAGAACAATATCTCCAAAAAATTAATAAGGAGGAGGTGCAAAAGGTAGAGGTGCAAGAGGTGGATGTGCAAAGTGCTGTTTTACCTAAAAAAAGTACAAAATTGCATCAATTGCTTGCAGTAAAAGGAATAGCCTACCAAGTCACAACTGAAAAAAATTCTTCTGGGAATAATAAAGAGTCCGCTGAACCTAGGAAACAACCAGGACCTCCTAACGAAGTGGAGCAGTACCCTCCCGGTACAAGATATCTTAGCTCTTAGCTGTATTAGTCCGATGTGATCTGACTGATCAAGTCTGAGCTACTATAGCCTTCTTAGTTCTGCGTTTTTGCAGTAGAGTCTGTTTATCCCATATTTTTGCTTCTCTTTTAAATGACCTGGGATCTATAACAGTGCTTTACATTGGGTGTAAAATTTTTAAATTAAGCTTGCAATAAAAAACACAATACATTCACAATCCCTTAAGATCTATAAAAGACATTAACCTTTCTATAGTATGTAGGCTTTCCATTTTATGGGATTACGTTCGTGCCGATATAAAAGAAACTTTGCCTCTTTATATCGAAAATTAATTTAATCAACTTGATAAACCTGACCTGTTTGTGCGCCTTCTACGCTTTTTGAAAATGCTTTAGCCACAGTTGCTGCTGGAACAGGTAGAAACCCTCTAAAAAAATCACCATAGCTATCCATTGACTCGACTAAAACAGTAGGGCTTATAACATTAATTCTTAATCCCCTAGGAAGTTCTATTGCAGCTGCTTTAACAAAGCTATCAATAGCGCCATTAACTAAAGAGGCTGAAACGCCAAACTTAATTGGATCACGATTTAAAATGCCGCTCGTTAAAGTAAATGAACCACCATCGGTCACATAATCAATTCCGGCCATCACCAAATTGACTTGTCCCATTAGTTTATTATTTAAGCCTAAAGCCCAGTTTTCATGGGTAAATTCTTTTAACGGACCAAAGTGAACTTGACCTGTTGTGGAAATAACAGCATCAACTTTGCCTACTTGACGATACATCATTTTAACTGATTCAATGTTGCTAATATCAACTTGAATATCCCCCTTGTTTCTGGCAGCTATGATCACTTCATGACGAGATAAAAACTCATTTGCCACTGCTTGCCCTAAAGTGCCTGTACCGCCAATAATTAATATGCGCATGTATTTTCCTAAATAATTTATTGAGCTTTTGTCTAACGATAAGCCTGTAAGAATTTAATGGATTTTAAACCTAATTTAGGAAGTCTTCCACTAGTAATTATTTATATAGAAAAACTAAATCAAATATGAAAATAAAGTTTAAGATAAGACATATCCTTAATCGTAAAGCGTTCAAATTTATCTGGATAAACGCCAATTAAAAAGTCACTAAGGCCATAGGAAAAAGATTCTTCTTCTAGAAAAATACTTTTTTTCTGATTGACAAAAGGTAGAAGGAGTAAGTCGCCATGATATTGTATTTCTACAATCACATCAATTTGATCATAGGTTAAAATAAGATTAATACTATCGGTAGCTAAACTACTATGATGGAGATGCTGAATAATAGCCTCAGTTGTTAGAGCAATTCTTTCCATAATTTGTTTATCAATTTTCCATCGTTTACCCTGTTCTAGAATGAATCTACTTAGTTTTTTATCAGACATATCCTCTGTAAAATTTAACACGGCTTGTTTGCGAATACGCAGCCGGAAAATTAAGTGCAAAGATAAAGCAATAATTACAGATAAAGTTAAAGATGTGTAGGTAATTGACTGAAAAATAGGTGGTAAGGAGGCATAAAAATTTGGATGTATTTCTCGGCTTAAACCGAATAAGAATGCGAGGCCTATGACATAAGTCATACGGGTATCGATATTTCTTGAAGACATTATTTCGATACCACCAACAATCATAAAACTGCCAGTAAACATTAAGGTAGGTCCTACTACAGACATGGGCATAATAAGCAGCAATAAGGCAATTGGTGGAAATAAAGCCATTAAAATTAAAAGTACACTTGCTGCAAAAGCAATATAGCGACTTGTCGCACCAGTTGCGCTAGAAACACCTACTAAACTTGGACCTGTACTAATGCCGGGAATTCCACATATACCAGCTGTGATAGCGCCTAAGCCATCAGCAAATACGCCTCCTTTGATAGACCTCAAATCCGGCGTTTTCCATGAAGTATCATTGATTTTTTGACATGTAGTAATAACTCCAATGGTTCTTAACGCTGCAGCAATACTTGCAATAAAAAAAGGTAAAATTAATGAGAAAGAAAAATTATAGGAGATAAAAGTTAGATCCGGCCATGAAAGGAAAGGAATACTATTAAATCTCACATTCGTTATATCAATCGCACCTAATAAATAAGCTACAAAAAAACCGACGACCAAGCCAACAAAAGAACAAATAAGTTTTATAAGCCCGCGCCACCAGATACTAAGGCCCACCATTGTTCCTAAGGTAATAAGGCCGATGATAATATGTTTTCCTAGGGAAACATGATAGTGTCTTTGGCTTAATTCTAAAAATTGGTTTAATCCTTCTAAACCTAATTCAATACCGACAATACTAATAATAAACCCGGAAATACCTGGTGGAAAAAGAGCACGTAATTGATAGATAAAGCGGGAAAAAATAACTTCCATGAAACCTGAGAAAATAGTCATCCCAAGTACTAAAGGCAAGCCGCCAACTGAAGCAGCAAGCAAGGACGCTTTAAGATAAATAGCTGAAACGACAGGCGCTGCTAAGTAACCCGATCCAATAGGTGGCTTAAGAGCCTGAATACTAGTAGCAATAGCTAAAGCAATCATACCCATTCTTACGGCATTTAAAGAGATATTATCAGGTAAGTGAGCTGCTCTTACGACAATGACGATTAAGACAAGATACACCGACATTAATATAACATGCTGTAGTGCTAATAAAAATAATTTTACCAAAGGGGGTTTATCATTGACTCCATAAATTAATTCATCATTATCCATTAGTGATGACCCACCTTATTAATTAGACAAAAGGTTTATTATATTTATTATTTAACGATAAGTTTTAAAATTTGTACCGATTAAGAAATATACTTTTTAGCGGTACTAAAATTATAGTGTGCCATTTTCTTTTTGATTAGATAATTACTTTAGTAAAATTTTGCAAAATAGCCAATGATATTAATTTTTCTCAAATTTTAAAATAAATTATCTAATTGTAATATTCTAGTTCAATATTAGATAACAGTTGTTGCAAATTATAAAATGTCGTTTAATATTATCTTAATTAGAGAAGCGTAACTTATAAAGTATTAATCTCTTACGCTAGCCTAACTGTATTTATCTAATTCATTAAATATGAGTAAATAGAGATTAGAAGTTAATGATAATCTCATTACTAAAAGATTATTGGATTAAAAGGTTTTAATCTATTGAGAATAGGGAAATTATCCATGTTAAAACTCAATTATTTTAAGTCGATTGCGACTATCTTACTTTTCTTCGTTACATTTAATTTGTATGCACAAGACATTAATTTGGCACTTAATGCTCGTGTATGGGCTAGCACAGAAGGATTGCCAGCAAAAAATGCTGTCGATGGTAATCCAAATACGCGCTGGGGATCAATTATAGGTATTGATCCTTCATGGCTTGCTGTTGATTTAGGAAAAGCCTATCCATTAAATAGGATAGAGATTGACTGGGAAGCAGCCAATGCGGAAATATATGAAGTCCAAGGCTCTAATGATGCTAATACTTGGACGGTTTTAGCCAGAAGGACAGGAGGTGTATTTGGGAATCGTACAGATACAGTTAATGTCTGTGGTACTTATCGATATGTACGAATTTATGGTATTAAACGTAGTGTAGGAAATCAGTGGGGTTATTCTATTTGGGAGTTAAAAATATACGGCACTGATCCTAATCCTGACCCGCCAGATGGTAATGATGACTTTGTACCTTTGTTTTCAAGTAATACAGCCCTTGAGCCTAGTACGGTAATAGAAACACCTACAGCTTTAATTACTCGCTTTGCCGATCGGGCTCGTGATAGGCATGCTCGTGAAGATCAATACCGCGCTTATGATCATTACCTACCATTCTATTGGGAGCATCGTACTATTCAAGTAGAAATGATAGACGAGGTCGCTAAAGGGGGTAATAGAATTGTTGTGAACGTAAAAACTTTATGGCCACTTAGTGCACCCGAGTTTAGGGCTTTTTATCGAGGTATTAATACTGTTGCTGAGTATTTTCATAACGTTTCAATGAGAACGACCAGTGGCGATAGATTAAATTATCAAACAATCATCACTTCTAATCCTAAAGAAGGTCGCGGACTGAGAATCGGTGATCGGATGGAAATAGAAATTAGCCAATTTCTTGCTAATCCGCCTCGTGGTCGCGCCAATTATTATGGTACTGCCTTTTTATATATTGTTGGGCAAGGATTAGTTCCTTGGGAAGCGCGGGGCGTGTTTGGTGATCCTCGTACTGAACGGGAAGATTCCTATCCTATTCCTGTTGAAGCTTGGTTAGGTGGAAAGACCACTATTCATCATCAGTATACAAATGAACCGAAAGATTTGTTTAAGCAGATGGCTACTAATACATCTAATATTAACGGTCAACCTTTTATGTTAGGACGTCGCGTTCATCATACTGACATGATAACTGGGGCGCATACAGAGCCAGGTAATCCGGGTTTTCCCGAGCTAGCAAATAAAGTCGGTACAAATTACATTAATCGCTCTTGTGTGGGTTGTCATGTTAACAATGGTCGAGGGCTTCCTCCTGCTGTAGGTACAATTCTGAATAATTATATGTTTATAGTGTCAGATGCCAACGGTAACCCTCATCCAACATTAGGCTATTTTTTACAGCCATTTTCCACTACAGGCACGCCTGAAGGTACCGTAAGAATTCAGAGTTGGACAGAAACCAATGGATTACGCCGACCTAATTATCAGTTTAGTGTTGTACCTCCACGGTTTTCACCACGTATAACTCCTCAACTTGTGGGTGTGGGCCTATTAGAAGCTATTCCTGAAAGTGCCATCGTTGAAATAGCTAATAACACCAATAAAGGGAATGGTGTTGCGGGACGTATTCATATTATTCGAGAAGCGGCTACTGGGCTTCCTCGTGTTGGACGTTTTGGTTGGAAAGCAGGAAATGCCACTGTAAAAGAGCAAATTGCCACCGCGTTACGTAATGATATGGGTGTTACGAGCTCAATTATTCCTACGCCAGATTGTGGCCCGCAGCAGACGAACTGTGGCCCGACAGGTGCTGAAATTAGTGATACCTATTTAAATCAGTTAACTGATTATGTACTTCTCTTAGGTGTTCGAGCGCAACGTAATTATAATAATGCAGCTGTTAAGCAAGGTAAGGAAGTCTTTAGTCAAATTGGTTGCGCGGCGTGTCACGTACCAACTTTCACTACTAGCCCCTACCATCCCAAAGCTGAGCTGAGAAATCAAGTCATTCACCCTTATACTGATTTGTTAGTACATGATATGGGTCCTGACTTAGCCGATACTCTCCCTGAAATAAATAATGTAAAACCATCCGAATGGAGAACACCTCCCTTATGGAATATTGGTTTGACTGCTGAGGTAAGTGGTGGCGAAGCTTATCTACATGACGGTCGTGCACGTACCTTAAATGAAGCCATTTTATGGCATGGCGGTGAAGGTTCTGCAAGCCGAACAGCTTATCAAAATCTGTCTTCTGGACTACGTAGTGCTTTAATTGAATTTTTAAAGTCTCTCTAATCTTGCAAAGAGTATGTTTGCTTGGCAGACATACTCTTCATTCCAAAAACAACTAACAAAAGATTGCTTCAGAATTAAACTGTCATATAATGAGCATTCAAGCACCTGCCATATTAGTATTTCATGAAAAGAATTCTTTTATCACTTTTAATTTTAGTTTTATCTTCTCAAATAGTATTTGCTTATCCTGTTGGTCATGCCTTTCCGCCTTTTAAAATAGCAGGAAATCTTTATTATGTAGGTATGGATGATTTAGCAAGTTATTTAATAGTGACTAGAGAAGGCAACATTTTAATAAATAGCGATCTTGAAGCTAATATTCCTATGATTAAAGCTAATATTAAAAAGCTTGGATTTGACTATCGTGATACTAAAATTCTTCTCATTAGTCATGCCCATCTAGATCATGCTGCAGGTAGTAAGCTTATTAAGCAGGAAACCAACGCTAAATATATGGTAATGGCTGCAGATGTTGCTAATGTTGAATCCGGGGGAAGAGCAGATTTTTTCTATGCTAATGATAAGAGTATGTATTTTCCAGCAACCAAGGTTGATAAAATTTTACATGATGGTGAGCAAGTTAGGCTTGGAGATACTGTATTAACTGCTCATTTAACGCCAGGACATACTAAAGGTTGTACAACTTGGACAATGCAGGTAGAGGATAAGGGAAAACAATATCAAGTAGTGATTGTAGGAAGCTTAAATGTGAATCCTGGTTATCCATTAATTAACAATAAAACTTATCCGACTATTGCTTCCGATTATAAGCAGGCCATTGAAGTCTTAAAAAACTTACCTTGTGATATTTTTCTTGGCGCTCATGCGATGTATTTTGATCTTGGTAAAAAATATGCGCTTTTAAATAAAAGTGATATTAATCCTTTTATTGATACAATGGGTTATAAAAAGCATATTGAGCAGAAGGAGAAAGAATTTAGTTTAAAGCTTAAAGAGCAACAAAATAAGTTATAAATTAAGTAATTTATATTCCTGCTTCATTTTTGCAGCAATTCATTAACTATTAAGGAATATTAATTAAATTAATCACTTACCTTATAAGTTACTTTACAGCCTACTTGCTTAAGTTAAATATAACTTGCCAGTTAATTAATCATTTATTATATTACTTGCTTTTTTTGTTAAAGAGTTAGGTAATGAGGCAAGATTTAATAAAATTAATAGCACATTTATCTGATAGAGATAAAGTAAAAATAGATACACTCCATCCAAAATTAAAGGCTTTACTTTTTTCAGATCATCCAGAACGCTATTTGCTAAATATTGGTTTAGATTTAGAAGCGTATAAGCAAACAAATCTTATACCTGAGCCTGTAAAAATATTTTTGTTAGAAAACATACTTAATTCAACATCGGCTGAAGACGCATTAAAAATTATCCATCATTTATTGAAACTAGAATTTCAAGCGGATAGTGCCGATCCTATTCGAAGTGGTAGTAGATTAATTGGGCTATTAATGCGCTCTTTTATTGCTAAGGAAGAAACCAAGGATGCAACTTCTAATTTTAATTATGATCGCGCATTAGAACATACAAAATTTCAAGAAAATTATAATGCTTGTGGTAAGGATAAAAAATTAAAGAACTATGTTGATGTGATACCTGATAATGTCAAGCGAATGTGGCTTATTATGCAAAAAACTGCTGAAGTTGAGCTCAGAGGTGAATATGCTAATTTTGCTACAAAATCAATGGTTTCAACGCCTCCTTTTCATTATTCTCTAATGTTACCAGCAAAAACCCTACAAGAAGCGAACGCCAATAAACTTGAAACGCCTAAAGTAGCAACACCAGAAGAAGGAGAGCAAACAATTAAAGAACTCACTAAAGGCGTTACTTTGCCCGATTGGATATATGAAAGTAGGAACAAAAAGGAAGACGAAGAGAAAATCGCCGCCTTTCTAAATGAGTTAAAGGCCTATATCAAAAAGACTAACTGGGATGTAGCAAGTTTTAGCATATTTAAAGGTGGCGTGATTAATGAGGGTCAGCGTTTACCTCATCGGGTTGATAAAATTCTTGAAACTATCAAACAATTTGAGCAAAGTAAATTAGACGCAGTCAGTGCGTATGATGAGATAGTGGGGCATGCCGAAGAGGCTCTAATAGCCCCAAGACGCGGACGATACAAAACGACAACCAATTTTTATCAAAAAATAGCAAATCATGACTGGTTAGCTACTCGAGAGGAATCTAGAGATAGGCAGTTAACTTTATAAGAATGAATTTGTCATTTCCGCGTAAGCAGGAATCTATTCCATATTTATCATGCTATCCTACAGAAAATTTCGTCGTTTCAGAGAGGCATTATTGCGTAGATAATGAATGTCTTTCCCGCGCAGGCGCACTACTGTCCGGTTAAAGCATAGGTAGGTTGGGCTAAGCGTAGCGCAGCCCAACAGTGTCAATCATAAAGCGTATAGCAGCTTCATAATTTTGTTGGGCTGCACTTCGTTTAGCCCAACCTACCCTGCTTTCTTTTTTATCTAAACAGTAGTGCGCGAAGTCGGGAATCCATTTAAAAATTAATCTCAGTGCTAATTGATGAATAGATCCTCACCTGCGAGAATGACAAATAGAGACAAGCAAGAAATCATTCTTGTAGGGAATGCCAATAAGTTTTGCGTGTTTTCATAATCTATTAAATGCGCCAATATATATTATCTAATTAGCGCATTTAAAGAGGACTAAACAGCTAATCCTTATTTAAAAACCATGGCCATGATGGTTAGGAGCACTATATCCACCACCATGCCCGTGGTGAGTGCCACTTGATCCGCCATGTCCATGATGGTTACCACTCCCGAAAATACCATGACTATGGTAATTAGACGAACTAGAACCAACATGCCCATGATGATTAGAGGAAATACCATGGCCGTGGTAATTTGAGCCAAAAGAATCATGATGTCTATGAGTAGTTCCAACATCAACGACAGGGGTACTAAAGAAACTAGATCGGTACCATGGGGAACTGTAAGCTGTCGTGTAAGATCGCCCTGGGAACCGGCATGCATTGCTAAAGAGAAATGGCAGTAAGCAAACCGCACCAATCGACAATAGAACAAAAGGTAATGCAATAGGTATTATAGGTGAAGCAACTGCCGCTGAAGAAAGCAGAGCTGTAGTAGGGGCCGCAGCGGCTGCAGCAGCTGCTGATTTTATACTTAATGCAGCAATAACACCTACAGCAACAACGGCTGTTCCTGCAAGTGCAAGTAAACATTTTAATTGGAAACTGGAATTATTTTTTGCTAAGTTTTTTATTTTTAATGCCATTGTTTATTTCCTTTTCTTTTTATTAAAATGACATCTTCGTTTTCTTAGCGAATCGAGTCAATATATTTTACTTATTTATTGAAATATAAGTTTATTTTTGACTAATTTGGATTAAATATCTATTTTTTTAAAATATGAACTACCTTGAAGCCATTTTACTAATTAATTTTCTAATATTAGAAGAGTGATAGAATTTTTCTCATGTTGTAGTTTTAAGTTTATTCAACAATGGATCTTACTCTCTTGTTAAGAGATACAAATTAAATAGCTATCTCTATTCTAAGAGAATTTCTAAAAGCATAGATGGCATTAGTTAGTAAGTTAACTGACTTAAAATAAAATCCGTACGTTCTTTAATTGACATTTTAGGTATTTCGATAAGTTGATACCCACAGGCTGTAAAGCCTGATTTAATTGCTCTGTAGGTCATTACTGCTTCATTAAAATCTTGTTGTCTTTCTTTATCTTGACAATAGATCTCAGGCCACGGAGGAAAGAGGAAAGCCCTAAGATTGTATCGATACAACTGTATTGCCTCTAATATTTCCTGACTTATATTATTACGATTACAAAATGCTTGTGAATAACTAAATACATCAGGAATACCGCGATCAAAAAAAAGGGGAGCGCTATCAGTTAAGTGTTTCTTATAATCGGCAATAGAGTGTTGTAACATCAATTGAGAAAACGCAAGTCTATTTCCCATATGTGTCGCATGTCCGCCTATAGCCTGTTGCTGCTTTATAATTGCTCGAGCAGCCTCAGGAATAACTAGATAACCGCGATATTTTAGTTCTTTTAGCACCGAGGTTTTCCCAGCGCCAGGGCCACCAGTTAATAAATAGAAATTTGATTTATGAATCGTGTTAGGCATCTTATCTAAAACTCTTGAAGGTTAAATTAATCTTGCTTCTTATGGCATATATAAATATATTTAAAGTTTTATTATGACATATAGAACATACAAGGCGCAGCTTGCGCATGAAACCATAATTAAATATATAAAAGATGTTGTAAGTGAAAAGACAGTTATCCAAGTCGTTAATAAACTGAGCTTTGCTACCTTAACCAAGACAAGTATTAATGGTCATAGTCATCTTATAGATGCTATTCACTTAAGCTCGGTCATGACTGATGTAAAAGTTAGCGAAAAAATAAATTTTTTAATTGATACAATTTTAAAGAGAGCACAGTCAGTGGGAAAAGAAGCTGTTCTTTTCCTTCTGAAGACACCTTGTAGCAGTGGCTATACACCACTTAATTCGCTATTAAATCAAGCAAATAAGGAAAATTTAGATAAATTTCTTACAGCCATTCATTATTTTGTTGATAAAAGGCATTTAGCTTACCAGGATTATCAAGATTTATTGTTTTTTAAAAGCCAACAGGGCATGACCGCTTTTCACATTCTGCTACGTAGAGAAAATAGAGAAATTTTTCAAGCTTATCTTGATGAAATTCATGATGGTATTCATCAAGGAAGAGTAAGTGTACTTGAGTATGTTAATTTTTTTCTTTTACTAAGTCAGCCTTCTACAATATTGCATTATGCCAATTTAATTCATTCGTCTAATTCTGATCTCTTGATAGAAGAACTGAATTATTTAATTGAACAGGAATGGTTAACAACAGAAAAATTCTGTGAGTTTATAATGGCGCGGGATGCAAATGGTTTTACTCTATTACATTCTATCACCAAAGAAAATAACGGCGCAATCTTAAAGTCACTTTTAACTCAATTAAAGAAGGCTGCTGAAAGTCAAAGGTTAAAGACTGAAAAATTAGCTGATATCCTGTTAGCAAAAACACCGCGTGGCTTTTCCATCATTCATCTAGCAGTATCTAATAAACATGAGGTGGCAATAGAGATATTGGCGTTCTTAAATGAATGTGTCCAATCAAAATTAATTACAAAAAGAGATTTCCAATCACTGTATATGCAGCGCAATCAAACTGGATTTACATTTTTTGCAAGCGCTATTAAAACAGATAAATTAAAAATCGTAAAATTATTCATAAGTACAATACAACAAGCTGTTGCAAATCATTGGTTATCATTTAGCTTATGCCGTAAACTATTTTTTCAGGCAAGCAATATAGGCACTACTCCTTTACATATTGCTTTAGAGCATGGAAATTCAGAAGTTATAAAAGAGTATTTTTTAGCTTTAAAAGAAGGTCTCTCTAAAGGTTATTTTAAAGAAATAGATATTGAATTATTATTTCAAAAGTCAGCTAATAATAGTCATACTCCTTTATATGAAGTGGTTCAAAGTAATTCGCTTCCAAGGGTAAAATTATTATTAGAACAGTTAAAAAGTCTTTGTTCCACTAAAACTTATTTAACTATTTTAAATCAAAAGGTAGAGGGTGAATTGGTGCGGTGTCAAGGTATAAAAGGGGCTGAAAAGATTAATGCTCTTCTTAAAAGAGAGAGGGAAGATCAACCAGACTATCAATCATCTTCATCATCTACTTACTCTTCTGACAGATTCTTCAAACCTAAGTTATACAAAACAAATCTTATTCAAAAAGCAATAACAGATATCACGCCGGAAAATCTTACTAAAGTGGAAGACCATTCGGGCTTAAGCGTCAGTAAAGGCGGTGTTAGATAAAATACAGTTGCTGGTCTAGAGGGGAGTCAATTAGATTAAGCATAGAGATTATTGTACTGCTCATTTATAAATTTATATTTTAAAGTATAATCCTGTGAGTTCCAATAGCCCTAAGGCCTTATCTTAAATGATAATACGAGAGATAGATAATCCTGGTAAAGGTAATTGTGCATTTTATGCTTTTGCAATCGGCCTAATTGATATCATTAAGCGTGAAGTCGCTAGGGGAGAAGTTAGTGTAACTTTCCAAAAATTGCAAAGTTTAAGTATAGACGCACTTAGTCTTTCCGCTGATGCTTTTTCTATTAAATTAGATGACATTAATACCTTTGATTACAGTAAGCAGTCAATTCAATTATTAAATAAAATGCAGTACTGTTTTAGGCATATTATTTATAGTCATCGTAAAAATGAGCTTCTTGCTAGACCCTTAAATTCTCCTAATGAATTTCCGCCTACAGTATTCATAGATTTTATGGAAATGGTTCACTGTTTTGCCAAAAGTGAGCCCTCGGCGGCTCATTACAATGGTCTCATTTATTCCCCTGCCGCACGTGAGTATGCCATAGAAGTCGCGAGTAAAATTAAAGTGCTAAGACAGCGAATGGAACGTCTAAGTAGATGGTATCCTGAAAATGCACAAGACAAAAATTATAATGACGCTAGAAGAAGGTATTTGTTTAATAGTTTTGATGAGCCTATTAATCGCCTGATCTTGGAAGCTTTTAAGGAAGATGTTTATGTTAAAGATGAATCTACTCTAAGGATTAATAGTAATTCTTGTATTGTAGAGGCAATGGAAGATATCACTGTTAATTACCGTTGGGGCACGCACCGTGATTTAGATGATCTAGCTAATATATTTGAATTTAATTTCAATACCATTAACTATGGTAGAAATCATTATTTATATGGCTCTGCCAATACTGCCGATCGGCCCTCTATAACTTTAAATAACAGAAATAATGGCCACTGGACTACAAACCTAACATTTTTAGGCCATTTTAAGGGAAAGCGATATGATGTTTTTACTAAAGACAGCATACTGACTAAAGATGAAATAAAAAATATTCTATTAACTTATACTACAGGCTGGAAAGCCTTAATTACTACCAGACATCATTTACAAAAAGCTAAAGAGCTTATTAAAGATTGTAATAACGAGACGCAAAATATTTTAGATATTCTTTATAAATTAAATCAATACAGCAATGAGACAGAATTTGCTAGTAATAGCTCTTTTAAAAAACGCATGGATTATATATTAGAGAGAGCGAAATATAGTTTTTCAGTAAATGAACAAACTAACAAAGATTTAGCTCAAAACATACTAATCATATAGCAGAATTTATTGTTACAATCTTATGAGGGCTGAAATTTAGAGCTTTCTTGCAAAGTCTCTTCAAAATCTTCTAATTTGTAATGGCATTCATTTAGTCTAACCTCAATAGTAAGGGAGTCATTATCTGAGGTGAGGAAATGATGATGCTCTATTCTCTTTTTATCAAGGTTAATATTTTGTGACTGATAATCATAAGCTTGAGCGGCTTTCTGTAGCATCTTAACTTCTTTTTCAGTGCCTGATAGTAAAAGCTGCCCTTCTTCGCTAAACTGGCGTTTCTCACCGCCAATAAAGGCTAATTTAGTGACATTAATTTCTAATTCACCTGCTCCAAGCTTTTCAAGTTCTGCACGTACCTCTATAAAAAAATCATCCAATACGCTTAATATTTCATCATAAAAATCAGTAACCTCTGCTTCAAAACCAGACCAATGATATAAGCCACAAAAAGGTACTTCCTCATCATCATGGTAACAAGTGCCTTGAATAACAAAGGCAATGCAAGTACTGATGCCTTTAGTAATTAAAACATCACTTTCTTTATTGGTTAAAGCAAAACCGTCCATTTCAACTTCAATAAAGTTACTAGCAATTTTTCTTTTCTTTTCTTTCATATATCTCTTAAATTTAAGTCTTTATTTATTAATTAAGTTATTGTTTTTAATTAAAAATAAATAATTAACGCCAACCATCTGATATGTTGGCGCTATATTTGTTTATCGCCAGCAACGTAGAAATCCCCGAGCATTAACCCAGCAATCAGGTCGACCTGGAACAGGTGTAGCATAAGGGCCTGGATGATTGGGAACGCACCGACCAAAGTAGGTCATATGGTAACCAAAGCCACATCCTTGGGCCGCATAACTTGGAGAGGCAGCAAATATATCTAGAATTAAAATAATACCCACGATAAAGGTGCCTATAAACTTAGATAAATAATTAGAATAGCCTTCCATATCAATCCTCCCTTTAAAGTATTATTCAACTTAATTATAGAGTTAATTTAATAAATATTGCATAAAAAACAAGCAAAGAAGAAAAAATAGATAAAAGTGATGGTATTTCAAAATTAAGAAAGAAAAAGTAATTAATTGAGAATTATAGTAATTAATGTTTTATATCGATAGTGACAATAAAAAATGCATTAGTCATAAGATTTATGTAAGATTTTTTTTAAAAATTAATTTTTTTTAAGATTTATTTAAGAAAGCCATGTTATAACACTATCACTTTGAATAATAAAAAGAAGAATTAAGACTATGAGACGTTCTTTATCAGAATTAATTTGTGATGATTTAGAGGAATTGGCTTATTTTGGTTCAGAGGTGGTCGCAAGTGAGGAAGCAATTCGATTCTTAATGACCATGTATAGAACCAAAAATGCCCTAGGAGATGTAGACTTAGTACATAAGACTCAATTTCTAAGTGTACTTAAAAGTATCTTGCAAGCTAATGAAGCATATATTAAAAGTGAACGCAATCCAGCTATTTTCAATAATAAAGCCAGCCGCTTTAAGCAGTATCAATTTTTAATTGAAGTAGGTAATCGTAGTCAATCTCAACAGCGACAACCTGATACAGTGCATTATTGTGCCGTTGATTTATTCATTATATCAGGAGAGAGGCCAGTTGCTTTTGTTGCTGATCATTATAGAGGGCATGATGGTTACTATTATGAATTTCAGCAGGTAGCTCGCGAGCTTAATATCTTTTTTATTATAGCTGGAAACAGTGTTTATCAAGCAGATAGGGTACATTGTCCTATCTTTTCTCTATACCACCTCCTATTAACATTTCGAGATAATGATTTTATAAGCAATTTTTTACTTAATATAGCAAAAAACAATACCCGATCTGATCATGTTTTAATTAACTGGAATAAACTACCGCCAGATTATTTGCTTTTATCGCAAAGCGTAAGTATGTTATGGAAATATATTGATACAGTTAAAGTAAACGAGCAGACTAGCGATGCATTACCAAGTAAAGTGTTAGCGCAAGCATTCTTTGATAGGAAATTAAGTATTGGATTGTATGCGGATCGACATGAACAGGGAAAAATTCGTAATAGAAATATTAAATTAACTGCGAGCAAGATGGCAGGCGAGGCGGTGATCATTCTAGAACAAAATAGGGGAGAGTTTAGTAGTGAATCGGTACTTATTAATATCTGTTATAGAGCTCGTTATCCTTTAGTACACAAAGTACTAATGGAAGCTTTAACGATTTCGAATGAATATTCACAAATGTTAGATAACTCTGTAAACGCTGATAGCAAGCCTCATCCCTTATTTGAATTAACTTTCTTTTATGCTGGCGTCGTAGAAAATTGTTTAAAAAATAAAAATTTTGCTAGTATTCTAAATAATCGTTCAGTTTTAATAGCTTTGCAATTAAATTGGATTAATCTAACTGAGTTATTTAATACCCTGACACAGCTTAATAAAGAACGCAAAGTAAATCAGGAAAATTGCAATATTATTTTTAATAATTTAAATGGTTTTACAAAAATTATAGAACGCTTGCTTATTGATCATGCTAACCCTTGTAAAGGCCTTTTAAAATTATTGATATCTCCTCGAATGAAGGCGTTCTTTAAAGATGAGTCATTAAGTGATTTATTTAAGAAAGGATTAATTTCAGTAGAAAGCATTGAACTCATCCAGCCTTATCAAATTGATAGAAATTATTACGATCGTTTAAAAAATGACAGTGATAAAATAGCTTATCTACATGATGTCTTTTTTGTACAGCCAAACGATGTTTCCAATTCCAATCTTTCTCAAGATTATGAAGATTTTTCAATATTTGATGTACCTGAACCTACGGTAGTTTCTGAAGTAAAGTCATTAGAAAAACCAGACTTAAATATTGCTTTACTAGCACACTCTATGGGTAAATCACTCTTTAATAATACGCAAGCAGGCGTAATTGAGGAGAATAATGATGATTCTAGATTGCAGTTAGTTACTTCCATACATAATTAATTTAAATTAGCTTGGGCTTAATTTGAATTAATCTTTAGTCATTCGTGTCTTAGTAAACTGATTTGGGGACTGATGTCCCTGGGTTTTCCTAACTTAATGTATGAGCGAGATGAATACTATTTAAATTTAGCAGGATAAATCTTAGGTTCTCTTATTTAGAAATTTTGTCCTTTCGCTTTGGCTATCATTTAATATAAAGCTTTCTTTCTTCTTAAATACAACTGTTTTGTTACGTCCTGAGTTTTTAGCTTGATAAAGGGCATGATCAGCACAAGCAATGAGAGTATGTATGTCTTTACCATCTTGAGGATACATTGCTATGCCAATAGAGATAGTAATCTGGCTTAACGCATTACCACCGTAACGTAAATGAATTTTACTAATAGCTTTATGTAATTGTTCGGCGCGAACCAATGCTGTTTTGGGTTTAATTTCTGGAATAAAAAGAATAAATTCTTCTCCGCCATATCGGCAAGCAATATCATACTTACGGGCAAAATTACTTAAAACTTTAGCAAAAGATTGAATCACTAAATCACCCGCTTCATGACCAAATCTATCATTAAATTGCTTAAAGTGATCAATATCTATCATTAAAATGGCACATGCAGAGAATTTTCGCCCACAGCGGCTAAGCTCACGCTCTAATGTTTCCTCTAAGTAGCGACGATTATAAAGTCCTGTAAGTGTATCTCGAAACGATTGGTTACGTAACGTTTCTCGCAATTTAATATTAGAAAGGCCTAAAGCAATTTGTTCAGCTATCGTGTTAGCTAAAATTTCTTGGTTTTCATTATACTTATCCTGAGAAAGTTGCTTCCATTCCAAATAAAGCAAGCCTAAAATATCACTTTGAGCAAATAATGGAATACATGTATAAGCCTGATTATTATTTGTTTTGCAATGAGCACAGGTTAATTCTTTTTCTGTATCATGTACCTTATAAAGTGCTCCACGCCGTAATCCCATACATTCTTCAGGTTTAATAAACTTTTCTTCAAAAAAAGGATCGTTCCAACTAATCATGGATTCCAAGTAATTACGAGATGGATGCATGATATAAAAGATTCCTGCAGCATGAGGAAAAATCTTTGTTAAATAACTAGCGATTAATTTGTAAGACTCTTCGATATACATGCAGGTTTGCAAGCTTGAGCTTAATTCCTTTAACTGCTGCATTTCTTTATTACGATGACTTAATTCTTCTAAAGCAGATTCAAGTTCTTTATTGACTTCCATAAGGTTTCGGGTGATTTCTATTTGGGCAGAATTTTGTTGATTGCCTTGTTCTAGCTTAGAATGTAACTGAATATTTTCCATTGCCACAGAAGTACTATCTGCTAGAGCCTTTAATAAATAAAGTTGTTCCTTAGTAGGTTTATAATATTCTGACCAGTAAGTGCCAATGGCACCTATAGGTGATTGAGATCGGATAGGTGTCATTGCTAAGCTTTTTACAAAAGTTGACCGATAAGCTTCGGCGGGTACTCTAGGATCAGCATAAATATCCTCAATGACAATTTGTTCTTGATTCATCATGACCCAGCCGCTCACACATATACTCATCGGAAAACGTTTTCCTTTCCATAAAGGTTCAATAGCATCTTCATCTGCATAATAACACTGTCCATTATCGCGAAGCACAAAAGTAGCACCATCAGATTCAGCAAGCTGGCGAGCAGCTTTACGTACAATAAACATAATTGTTTCAAGGTCTCTTGCTAAAGACAATTGTTGTATAACCTTTAATAATACTTCAATAGAGCTAGTTTGAGGCGTCGTTTTTGGGCTTATAGAATAACCAGCATTTGACGTATAAAAGTTTCTCGTTTCCATGACCAATCTGCTCCCTTTTTATACTTAAAGTATAGTAATAATCTTGTGAGAGTTCTGCATTACACGCAAAGGTAATAATTAATTTTAATAAAAATCAACTGCTTATATTTAAAGCAGACTTATGAAGAAGCTGTTGCAAGGTTATTACCTTTTGGAATGAAATATAACTAGCAGGTAATTTTGTCTAGCTATACGGCGCAATTTATTGATAACTATTTATCTGTATACATTTTACCATTAGGCGAAAATTAAAAGATAGATAACGTTTTATTGGGATTTTCTTAAAAATAAAAGTATAGCGCCTAAAATTGCAATTATTGCCAATAAAACTAAAGAAAGTTTAACCATAATAGCAGCTAATAAACCACCTAAAATACCTGATAAAGATTCTGCTAACACTTGCAATGATTGATTATTTCCCATAACCCTACCTTGCTCTTCGCTAGGACTTGAGATAGACAATAAGGTAGCACAAGCAGGCAAGCAAATTGCTAGAGCCATGGAAGTTAAAAATAAAGTAATCCATAAAAATTTTTCTTGATTAGGTATAACAATCAAAACCATAAAAAAACCCGTAAGAAGCGCAGAAGCAATAGTCATACTTCTGGGCGAATAACGTCTAGCTAAAAAGCCAGTTAATCCTAAATTAGCAAGTATAATTGGAACAGAAACCCAGGCAATAAATTGAGAAAGTTGGCCTACCTGCATATGAAATTTATCAACTAAATACATGGGATAACAGCGAAAGAAGCCAAAAATTGATAGGTATAATAAGAAATTAATGAGAAATAAGAATCGCAAGTTTTTCTCAGTAAAAACTGTAGTAAAATTGGTTAATAATTCAGAGTAATTAATTTTTTCTTTATTTCTTTGAGAGACTAAGGTTTCTTTAAAAGAGAAAATAATAAAAACTAATAAAATGATCAAACTAATACAACATAGTTCAAATGGTGTGCTGTAATTAAACCAGGGAACTAGTTTTGGGTTTGCAAGGCTTCCACCCACTAATGGACCAATAATGTAAGCCAGACTAGCACTCAAATAAATATAACCAAACAGTGTATTGCGTTCAGTTTCGCTGGCTATATCAGCAATAGCGCCTTGTGACACGACAATATTTCCTTCGCTAAGTCCTGCCAAAAATAAGCCAATCATTAATAATGTTAGATTTTGCAAATACAATGAACCGGTAATTAGAAAATAGAAAATTGTAGTTAATCCAATAGATATTATTAGTAATTTCCTTCGTCCATAAAAATCAGAAAGCATACCTAGTAGGGGCGCGCCTAAAAACTGTCCTAAAGGATACAGTGCTAATAAAATTCCTAATAAGATTGTACGGTAGTGCATAGGACTGTTTGCAGAAACAAAGCCATGAGCATGGAGAATCATGGGCGTAAAGACCGTTATCATTAGGCTGTAGCCAACAAAGCCGAAAAAAATAACAAAATAAAGAGGCAGAACTGCTAATAATGAATTTCTTTTTGTAGGTAAAGTATCCAGAGAGTTCATAGTTTTTCTATAAATTTGAGTTTTTTATTTTAATACTTTAATCATAGTAAACTACATCTTATAAAATTTAGAAGAAATTTCACCGCATAAGATTATAAGATCACTCTTTTAATATTAATGAATATCTAAAAGACTTATTTCACTTAAATCGCTGCTTGAGAAAAGAGCCAGTTATAAGCAATGTCGTTATCGTGAGTAGACTTAACTAGCTGGTTGCGCTGGCTTATTTTAATATTAAATTAATTAT
>NZ_JBNVZS010000039.1:0-411 GCF_052527395.1 Legionella pelazae | reverse complement strand
AAAGATGATTGAAATCGCTTGATGAAGATTAAGTGAGAGTAGGTTGTCGCGAGGTAAAACACAAGCGAAACTTAGTGTGATTTAGGTAGTCTTGATTGCTTAACGGCAGTTGAGGTTATATGGTCAAGAAGAGAAGCGCAAACGGTGGATGCCTTGGCAGTAAGAGGCGAAGAAGGACGTGGAATCCTGCGAAAAGCTCTGGGGAGTTGGAAACAAGCGTTATATCCAGAGATGTCCGAATGGGGAAACCCGGCTTTACGAAAGTAAAGTCATTCTAATCTGAATACATAGGATTAGGAAGCGAACTTGGGGAACTGAAACATCTAAGTACCCAAAGGAAAAGAAATCAAACGAGATTCTCTTAGTAGCGGCGAGCGAACGGGGAAGAGCCTGGTGTGATTTATGTTGATG
>NZ_JBNVZS010000038.1:0-483 GCF_052527395.1 Legionella pelazae | reverse complement strand
GTATATATGAAGTTAATCGCTCTTGTCCCCTATAGAGATAGCTATTAAATTGCTTCGCTGTTGTTAATTATCTCTTAATCAAGAAATGGTAAAATATAATCAAATTGAATTATAAAAGGACAATAACTATGTTTGGCGATTCCTCTTCTGAAGGCGAATTAAATAAAGATGTCTCTACTAGCACATCTAAACAAACGACCTCTGAAACACCTACTTCTAGCAAACCGGAAATTGACTTTAATGTCTTTGATTCGATACCGAGCGAACTTATAGACGAGCAGTTTATATCAACTGTGGCTAGCGCTCTGCGTGAAGATAATCAGCCTAGTAAGCCCAGGCTACCAGTTGATAATAACAATAATAATCAGCCCATGTCTTTGACTTCTGGTGCACGTAAACGAAAAACGCCCACTGCAAAGACGCCAAATAAGGTTTGGGTTTATGAAGGAACAGGCGACATTTATACAGGCCTTCCCCCAAGCA
>NZ_JBNVZS010000037.1:0-601 GCF_052527395.1 Legionella pelazae | reverse complement strand
CCTCCACCTGGCCTTTCATCACCACGCCGCCCTTATTGTTCTTAGTGGATATTACAGTGCCTGGGGGAAGGCCTGTATAAATGTCGCCTGTTCCTTCATAAACCCAAACCATCTCAGGCTCTTTCTGTCGCCTCTTCTGTGCTTTTTTAGTAATGTATTCTACGGGAATAGCCTGACCCTGAACCTCCACCTGGCCTTTCATCACCACGCCGCCCATACGGTTCTTAGTTGATGTGACATTGCTTGGGGGAAGGCCTGTGTAGATGTTGCCTGTTCCTTCATAAACCCAAACCATGTCAGATCCTTTCTGTCGCAATGTCTGTGCATTTTTAGTAATGTATTCTACGGTAGTGGCCTGACCCTGAACCTCCACCTGGCCTTTCCGCACCACGTCGCCCCTACGGTTCTTAGTTGATGTGACAGTGCTTGGGGGAAGGCCTGTATAAGTGTTGCTTGTTCCTTCATAAACCCAAACCATCTCAGGCTCTTTCTGTCGCTTTGTCTGTGCTTTTTTAGTAATATATTCTACGGTAACGGTCTGACCCTGAACCTCCACCTGGCCTTTCATCACCACGCCGCCCTTACGGTTCTTAGTGGATGT
>NZ_JBNVZS010000036.1:0-872 GCF_052527395.1 Legionella pelazae | reverse complement strand
TGTTGGGCTGCGCTATGCTTAGCCCAACCTTGTGTTTTAAAAATATGATTTAATAGAGCCTTATTATCGTCGTACGGTAATAAAAAAGCGAAGCGGCAGATCGTCCCAACCCTGAGTTACGAACTCGAAGCGTAGCCTGATCGCCGCTTCCTTCCCTTAACTAAACTCGAACAGTTGCCAGGGAGTCATGATCCCGTACCTACAAGGCAGAGTAATTAAAGGACTTCTATTATCATGCTTGAAACAAAAAAAATCTATATTGGCATCGATGTGTCAAAAGCAACGTTGGATGTATTTATCCTTCCGAACAAGAAATTCATGCAGTTTACGAATGATGCTCAAGGTATACAAAAGTTACTTAATAAAGCAGTGTTATTTTCAGAGGCTTTGATAGTTATGGAGTCTACTGGTGGTTATGAAGCTCAGGCTAGTCCCATGCTTAGTAAAGCGAATTTTAATGTATGTGTTATTAATCCCCGACAAATAAGGGATTTTGCTAAAGCGTTAGGACGGTTAGCCAAAACCGATAAAGTCGATGCACAAATTATTGCTTTATTTGCCAGTAAAATAATGCCCAAGCCCAATGTCGTTTATAACGAACAACAAGAGAAATTAGCTGCTAACCATACACGCAGAAGGCAATTAATTGAGATGATCATTGCTGAGAAAAACCGTTTAGATAAAGCGAGCGCTGAACAAGTAGAATCTATTCAACGCGTATTAGACACGCTAGAAAAAGAATTAACACGTATTGAAGAAACTCAACAGCATCTTTTAAATCACAACAATGCCTTATCAGAAAAGAAAAACCTTTTGTGCAGTATCAAAGGGATAGGTCAGATTACTGCAACAGCTATCTTAAGTGAACTTCC
>NZ_JBNVZS010000035.1:0-971 GCF_052527395.1 Legionella pelazae | reverse complement strand
CCATGTCTGTGCCTGTTTAGTAATGTATTCTACGGTAATAGCCTGACCCTCGACCTCCACCTGACCTTTCATCACCACGCCGCCCTTATTGTTCTTAGTTGATGTGACAGTGCTTGGAGGAAGGCCTGTATAGATGTTGCCTGTTCCTTCATAAACCCAAACCATGTCAGGCTCTTTCTGTCGCAATGTCTGTGCTTTTTTAGTAATGTATTCTACGGTAATAGCCTGACCCTCGACCTCCACCTGGCCTTTCAGCACCACACCGCCCTTATTGTTCTTAGTTGATGTTACAGTGCTTGGAGGAAGGCCTGTATAGATGTTGCCTGTTCCTTCATAAACCCAAACCATGTCGGGCTCTTTCTGTCGCAATGTCTGTGCTTTTTTATTAATGTATTCGATAGAACTGGTGTTACCCCGGGCATCTGCTACCTGACCTCGTATTACTTGATCACCTTTGTACTGAGGATTGATTAACGTACTACTCTCTACAGGATTTACATAAGCAACGCCTGTTCCTTCATAAACCCAAACCATGTCAGGTTCTTTTTGTCGCAATGTCTGTGCATTTTTAGTAATGTATTCTACGGGAATGGCCTGACCCTCGACCTCCACCTGGCCTTTCAGCACCACGCCGCCCTTACTATTCTTAGTGGATATTACATTGCTTGGGGGAAGGCCTGTATAAATGTCGCCTGTTCCTTCATAAACCCAAACCATGTCAGGTTCTTTCTGTCGCTTTTTCTGTGCCTGTTTAGTAATGTATTCTACGGTAATAGCCTGACCCTGAACCTCCACCTGACCTTTCAGCACCACGCCGCCCTTATTGTTCTTAGTTGATATGACAGTGCTTGGAGGAAGGCCTGTATAGATGTTGCCTGTTCCTTCATAAACCCAAACCATCTCAGGCTCTTTCTGTCGCAATGTTTGTGCCTGTTTAGTAATGTATTCTACGGAAATGATCTGACCCTCAG
>NZ_JBNVZS010000034.1:0-996 GCF_052527395.1 Legionella pelazae | reverse complement strand
AAAGATTTACAAAACAAAAGGTTATTGAAAAAAGTATGTAAAAAGGTAGCTAACGCAGGTTAATATTGCAATTTTCCCGACTAAAGGATGTTGCAGTATGGATGTGCGTCAGCTAGTGAGTATTTTTTGCGAAATCGACGATTTTTGCAAGGAATTAGATAGTTATTCGAAACATTATTTTTTAACTGGCCCATCAAAAGGTAAGAGAGGCCCAGCGTGTTGTTTAGCAGTCAGTGAAATGATGACTATCTTGGTTATGTTTCAAATGTCTAAATACAGAGATTTCAAAAATTTCTATAACGGTTTACTTTGTATGTACTATAGGTCTTATTTCCCGGATCTACCCACTTATGAACGCTTTGTAAACCTGATGAAAAGAGCGATTTTTCCACTAACACTTTTTACTCAATTAAAAGGTGGTAAGCGCACAGGCATTTATTATATTGATTCCAGCTGCTTGCCCGTTTGTCATTTGAAACGTTCGAAACGACATAAAACATTCGATACTATTGCTGACTATGGGCGGACTTCTGTGGGTTGGTTTTTTGGCTTAAAGCTTCATCTTGTAACCAATGATAAAGGTGAGTTATTAGCTTTCAAAATTACTCGTGCTAGTCGAAATGATAGCAAAGAAGCTGTGCCACTGCTTAAAACCTTACAGGGACTTGCTTTTGGTGACAAGGGGTATCTTGGTAAAAAGTTATTCGAAGAGCTTTTGGAAAATGGATTGAAACTTATCACTAGAAAACGAAAAAATATGAAAGAACCTCTACTTTCTGCCTATGAAAAACAACTGTTGAATCAGCGCGGTATTATAGAAACAGTTATTGGGCACCTAAAACATTGTTATCATGTTTGGCATGCAAGACACCGTTCGATTATTAATGCGATGACTCACTTAGTTGCTGCTTTAGCTGCTTATGCCATTGAGCCGCTAAAGTTATCCGCAATTAAGTTGATTGCAAGTTGTGCATAGGAAAACCCATTATTGAGGTT
>NZ_JBNVZS010000033.1:0-1004 GCF_052527395.1 Legionella pelazae | reverse complement strand
TTAGCTGTGCAATGCTTTTTAGTTAAGAGCTTATGCAACTGCTGTTTAAACTCATAAATGGCAGCAATAGCGGGTTGCTGCTCTAAGTAGTGATCCCGTTTAGTTAGACGCGAGGGCGTTAGGTTTTCTGGTTTAGTTTTTAATGCCATGAGCGTCCCTCGTTGGTACTTCATGGCTGGGTCAATTTGATGAAAGGTTTGCATGCTTAGCTGATTGATTAAACGGATGACATGAAAGCGATCAGCCACAATCTTAGCGTTCGGGAAATGGCGTTTAACTAACGCACGATAACTGCTGCTTAAATCAATACACACAACCCGTACACGCTCTTTACCTTCTAGTGTTTTAAAGTAACTCTCTAAATCACGCCCTGAGCGACCTTTTACAATATCAAATATCTTATGCTTACCTAAATCACATAAGGTGGTGATATAACCTTGCTTCTTAGTAAAAGAATGCTCATCGATACCTAAGACACGAGGACATAGAGGTGAGGCGATTCGTTTCTCTTGACGTTCATAGCCATAATGATACCAACGCTCTATCGTTGATTTGCCCGTATGAAAATGACGAGCCAACTCTTTTTGACTCACTCCTTCAGTATGATGAAGAAAGACTTCCTTGCGAAGGCTCTCTGTCGCTCGTTGGTATTTGCCTATGCCAGGGAAACGCTGATTAAAGTAGCGCTTACAGTCATAACACTGAAACTTATGCGCCTTAATACATAAATAGCTATAACGTAATCCGATAGATTCATGGCGTATTTTACGATGAAAGCTATCTTTCTTCCTTAATCGCTTGCTATGGCAATAGATACAGCGGACAACACGAGTATATCTTACTTCAATGTAAACAGGATTGTTTCCTGTCACCTTGGCTATTGTATAGCCAGGTAAATTTAGGATAATATCTTTTTTCGGCACTTTAATCCTCTTTTGATTGCGGAATCAAAGAGTTAGATTACTATAATCTGATTAAAGTGCCCCTACATTTGGGGGAGAGCC
>NZ_JBNVZS010000032.1:0-1652 GCF_052527395.1 Legionella pelazae | reverse complement strand
TAATGTCTGCGCATGTTTAGTAATGTATTCTACGGAAATAGCCTGACCCTCGACCTCCACCTGACCTTTCAGCACCACGCCGCCCTTATTGTTCTTAGTTGATGTGACAGTGCTTGGGGGAAGGCCTGTATAGATGTTGCCTGTTCCTTCATAAACCCAAACCATGTCAGGCTCTTTCTGTCGCAAGGTCTGTGCATTTTTAGTAATGTATTCTACGGGAATAGCCTGGCCCTCGACCTCCACCTGGCCTTTCAGCACCACACCGCCCTTATTGTTCTTCGTTGATGTGACAGTGCTTGGGGGAAGGCCTGTATAGATGTTGCCTGTTCCTTCATAAACCCAAACCCCTTCACGCATTTTTTGTGCATTTTTAGTAATGTATTCTACGGAAATGATCTGACCCTCGACCTCCACCTGGCCTTTCATCACCACGCCGCCCTTACTATTCTTAGTTGATGTTACAGTGCTTGGGGGAAGGCCTGTATAAGTGTTGCCTGTTCCTTCATAAACCCAAACCCCTTCACGCTTTTTCTGCGTAGCCTTAGTAATGTATTCTACGGAGATAGTCTGATTCTGAATCTCTACCTGGCCTTTCAGCACCGTCACGTGGTTCTTACTCTTAGTTGATGTTACAGTGCTTGGAGGGAGGCCTGTATAAATGTCGCCTGTTCCTTCATAAACCCAAACGCCTTCACGCATTCTTTGTGCAGCTTTAGTAATGTATTCTACGGAAATGATCTGACCCTTGACCTCCACCTGGCCTTTCAACACCACTTGGCCCTTACTGCTCTTAGTTGATGTTACATTGCTTGGGGGAAGGCCCGTATAAATGTCGCCTGTTCCTTCATAAACCCAAACCATGTCAGGTTCTTTCTGCCGCAATGTCTGTGCCTGTTTAGTAATGTATTCTACGGGAATGGCCTGACCCTCGACCTCCACCTGGCCTTTCATCACCACGCTGCCCATACGGTTCTTAGTGGATGTTACATTGCTTGGGGGAAGGTCTGTATAAATGTTGCTTGTTCCTTCATAAACCCAAACCCCTTCACGCATTTTTTGTGCAGCTTTAGTAATGTATTCTACGGTAATGGCCTGACCCTGAACATCCGCCTGGCCTTTCAGCACCACTTGGCCCTTACTGTTCTTCGTTGATGTTACAGTGCTTGGGGGAAGGCCCGTATAAATGCCGCCTGTTCCTTCATAAACCCAAACCATGTCAGGTTCTCTTTGTCGCAAGGTCTGTGCATTTTTAGTAATGTATTCTACGATAATGGCCTGACCCTGAACCTCCACCTGACCTTTCAGCACCACTTGGCCCTTACTGTTCTTCGTTGATGTTACATTGCTTGGGGGAAGGCCTGTATAAATGTTGCCTGTTCCTTCATAAACCCAAACCATGTCAGGCTCTTTCTGTCGCAATGTTTGTGCATGTTTAGTAATGTATTCTACGGTAATAGTCTGACCCTCGACCTCCACCTGGCCTTTCAGCACCACTTGGCCCTTACTGTTCTTCGTTGATGTTACAGTGCTTGGGGGAAGTCCTGTATAGATGTTGCCTGTTCCTTCATAAACCCAAACCATCTCAGGCTCTTTCTGTCGCTTTGTCTGTGCATTTTTAGTAATGTATTCTACGGGAATAGCCTGACCCTGAA
>NZ_JBNVZS010000030.1:0-1692 GCF_052527395.1 Legionella pelazae | reverse complement strand
AGGTCATTTTAATAGTTGGATGTATGACAACTGTAATGAAGTGTCATTTATTAAATAATTGCTTCAGGTGCATAGCTGAATTATACTTAGAATTAATATTTTTTAGGCTCTTTATATTTTGCAGCTCGGCCTAAAAGGTTTCTTGTGAACATAAATAGCACAGGTGATTTGTTTGTATTTCACCACAGGCTTCATCATTTGCAAGTGGCGTGTCAGATTACATCGAAACTAATACAAATAAGGCAAGCAAGGGAGTTATTTACTATTTCTGTCTCGACTTCTTGCTGTCTCCCACATAAATTTCTTCAAACTCACCCATCTCTTCAGCTTGCTCTTCGCCTAATTGAAAAAAGCTAAATGGTGCTAAATTAGAGGAAGAACGTTTTAATTCTTGTTCTATTTGGCTTATTGGTGATGCTCAACATGCTGAGATAACCAATTTTCTCGTTTTAGCTCCTTAATAGCTTGAGTATAAGCTGGATTTTTATCCGTATTGATAATGCTAATATCGCAAGTTGGATTGCTTTTAATAAGTTTTTGTAGAAAACGTTTGGCAGATTTTGCATTCCTGCGGTGAGACAGATAAAAATCAATCGTACTGCCATGCTCATCAATAGCACGATAGAGGTATTTCCATTCGCCTTTGACCTTGACATAGGTTTCATCAAGGTGCCAGCGGCGCGAATAACGTCGTTTATACCAAGCTAGTTTATGCTGCAAAAGTGGCGCATAATGTTGGACCCAGCGATAAGCAGTGGTGTGATCTAATTCAAGTCCGCGCTCTTTCATCATTTCCTCTAAATCTCTATAACTGATACCGTACTTACAGTACCAGCGTACACATTGCAGGATCAATTCGCCATGAAAGTGACGCCATTTGAATGCCAGAGGTTTAGTTGAACGCATTTTTTGATCCTATTATTCAATCAAGTTAGATTAAATTATAAACGAATGTTGTTTTGCAACAGAGCCATTGTCTGGAGTCAGACCATGGTAAGCTTAAACGACTTATCAATCCTACTCGAGGATTTCACTCAATGAAAACCGCTTATACTACGATTAAAGGATTTGAAGTCATGAGAATGTTTCGAAAAGGACAATTCAACAAGTGGATGTATGCAACTGGTAATGAAATCTACTTTGTTAAACAATTATTTCATATCTATAGCTGAATTATGCCCAGGGTTTATGTTTTTCTAACTACTATAGTTTTTGCAACACAGCCATCTAAAACACGTGCTCTCTTTTACTCAGACTCAACAATTTAAGTTCACTTATGAGATTTATATATGAAGTTAATTATTCTTGTCCCCTACAAGATAGCTATTAAATTGTTTTGCTGTTGTTAATTATTTCTTAATCCTAAAGTGGTAAAATATTAATCTAATTGGTTTATAAATGGATAGTAATTATGTATGGCGATTCCTCCTCTGAGTATGAATTAAATGAAAATGCATCTACTAATACCTCTCAACAAACGACCTCTGAAACGCCTACTTCTAGCGGACAGGAAATTGACTTAAATGTCTTAGATTCGATACCAAGCGAACTTATAGATGAGCAGTTCAGATCAATCATGGCTAACGCTCTGCATGAAGATAATCCCTTAGAGCCTAGTGCGCCTGGGCTAACAGTTAATAATAACAATAATAATCAGCCCATGTCTTTGCCTTCTGACGCACGTAAACGTAA